>DASQRI010000554.1:0-9492 GCA_035642975.1 Mycobacterium sp. | reverse complement strand
AACGAGAGGAACTCGTAGCGGCCCGTCATCGCCGGGGTGCGGGTCAGCAGGATGTGCTGAATGTTGTCGAACTCAAGCATCAGCGCACAGTTGCCGTGCTAATCACTGCATCTGGTCGAGCATGTCGGAGAACGCAGCCTTGACCCGCAGCGCCTTTTTGATCTCGTCGGCCGTGACGTAGGGATACTCACTGTATTCGAGGAAGCTCGGGCACTGGTGATCGCGGACGAACTTGACGAATGCTTCTGTGTTTTCCTTCCAGTCCTCCGGAAAGCCTTCGAGGTTGGTGAAAACCGTAGTGATTCCTGTCTGGCTGAACAGTTTCACCGCATCCTCGGTGTACTTGTCGAAGTCGGTGTCGAAGATGCCCTGGTACTGGAAATGTAGCCCCGAACCGACGTCGAACAGCACCCAGCGTAAATAGTGGAGGCGCAGCGGCGCGAGCACGTCCGGGTTGGCCTTGATAGCCTCTTCAATCTGCTTGCCATACGCACGGACGGCCGCTTCCCGCCCCTCCTTGACTTTGGCGATGATCGAAAAGCCATAACACGCTGGGGTGCGGGGATAGACCGGCCCGTAGCGACCGCGCTCAAGTTCGAAATAGCCCTCCTTCGGGATGGCCATCGCCGCTGGATTGCTCCACTCGTATTCTGTTGCCGCCATCGTCACTCCAGAGTCGTACCGGTGCGCCGGACGCTAGCACCTGAGCTCATAAGCGCAAGCCTGATTGGAGCAGAGGGGGCAGGCATGGGGAATGACTCTCCGACCAGCTTCCGGCATTGGCAAAAAGTGGGGACCACCCTCAGTCGTGGGGCACGTGAGGTCGATGCCGTGCTCAAGGCGGAAGTAAGGCGACGCGACGAGCGCGGCCAGATGCACGGAAAGCTGGCCACCAGGCATTCGTTGACCAATGCGGACAAGATGCTGCAAATAGTCGGCTCGAATCGACGCCAAGGTCCGCGAGCGGGCCTACCAGCTGGGCGGTACGCTCGCCGCGACCTTAATGGGGTGACGGAGGAGACGAAGGCATGCCTGCTGTGGCCGACCTTGCCCTGGGGATGGCGCCCATCGCCGGTGGAGTGGCGCTCGGAGCCGCCGCGGGCTATCTGAAGGGCCCGGATGTCCGCCGTGCGATCAAGCAGGATATCGAACTGCTCAAGGAGTTACCACCGGAACAGGTGGAGCGGCGAGCCCAACTCCAACGCAGCATCGATAGCCGCATCGACGACTTGATCGTTACCGTCGACCGATACCGGTCGCTGCGCAAAGCGGCTGCCACCTATCGCGGCGGCTTGCGTGATGTCCTGCTGTTCGTCTGCGTGATTCTGTTCACCGGGGTCTGGTGGAGCACCGATCACCACAAGAGCGACTGGCTACCGATGTTCGTTGTTCTCATTTTGGTTTTGGTGTGGACGGCCGGGTATGCGCTACGCGGTGTCCACAACAGCATCGCCAACTTGATTCGTCGGGGCGACCGACCTTCAGCGCCACCCCGATCGTAAAAAGTCTGACTCATGTTCCAGTAGTTCAAAGTCCAGCGTCAGGCTGGCTGGCCTATGGGATGACCAGGCTGTTCGTCGACAGCGGCGTCCCGAAGTAGGCAGCCTCGGGATCGACGACGACGGTCTTCGATTCGCCTTGCCTGGCCAAGACATCGAGAGCCATTTGTTCGAACGACAGCTTTTTCGGTCCGCCGATGTTCTCGACAGCGTCCAGTGGCCGGCCTGCTGTCACCCGGGCAACCTCCTTGGCGAGGTCCGCGGCGGCAATGGGCTGGATCAGCGCGTCCGGAACGCGCACCTCGTCGCCGACCGTCAGCGACGCGATGATGGTGTCGGTGAACTCCGCGAACTGGGTAGCGCGCACGATCGAGAAGGGAATCGCCGCTTGTTCGATGAGCTTCTCCTGGGCGACCTTCGCGCGCATATAGCCACTCTTCGGCAACCGGTCGCATCCGACGATCGACACCGCGACGTAGTGCCCGATTCCCGCGGCCTTCGCGGCGGCCACCAAATTCGTCGTCGACTTCGTGAAGAACTCCATCACCGGATCGTCGTCGAATGTCGGCGGGCCGGACACGTCCACGACCGCGTCCGCACCGGAGAGCGCTTCCGCGAGGCCTTGTCCGGTGATGGTGTTGACGCCAGTGCGCGGTGATGCCGGGACCCCGTCCTCTCCGCGGTCTCGTAGCTGCGCGACCACCTTTGACCCAAGCAGGCCCGCGCCACCAAT
Organism: Mycobacterium sp.; assembly: GCA_035642975.1. Lineage (GTDB taxonomy): Bacteria > Actinomycetota > Actinomycetes > Mycobacteriales > Mycobacteriaceae > Mycobacterium. Next base: position 7,260 of record DASQRI010000554.1, on the reverse strand, counting down.
CACCACGACTTTCATCGCCAGTCCCTCCAGGATCACACGACATCGGCTCTGGAAAAGCCTAGACGCGGCCACAACCCGGAGAAATCCTCCGGTCACGACGGCCGGCTATGTCAAGCCGGGGAAGCATATCGTCGCAGTAAGACCTATAGCCGCGGCTTAGTCCGGATCGCCTGCGCGACTGCGAAAAACATCAGATGATCGCCGGGTGGAAGTTATTGTCACAGGCGGCAACAGCGGCGTCGGCGAGGCGACCGCCGCGGCACTCGCAGCCGCCGGTCACAGCGTCCTGATCGCCTGCCGCACCATCCCGAAAGCCGAGCGGGCCGCCGCGACGATGACCGGCGACGTCTCGATGGCCCATCTCGATCTGGCCGATCTGACCAGCGTGCGAAAGTTCGCCGACTCGGTGGACGGTGCGGATGTGTTGATCAACAACGCCGGCGTGCTGGGTCTGCCGCTGACACGCACGGCGGACGGATTCGAGACGCACATGGGCACCAACTACCTCGGGCATTTCGCTCTGACATGCCTGCTCGCCGACCGGATCAGGGATCGGGTGATCTCGGTGGTCAGCTCGGCCTACGCGCTCAGCCGCCTGCACCTCGACGACTTGAACTGGCACACCCGCAAGTACTCCAAGTGGGTGGCCTATGGCGAATCCAAGCTGGCCGTCATGCTATTCGCCCACGAGCTGGCCAGCCGCGGCGTACGGACGTACATGACCGATCCGGGGGCGACGGATACGGACATCACCAGGGACACCACCGGCGTGCTGCCCTGGGTGCGTGAACACACCTTTCGCCGCTTCCCTGCGCACAGCGCCACCACCGGCGCCCGGGCCACCATTCAGGCGGTCACCACCGATCTGCCGAGCGGCAGTTACCTCGCACCACGCTTCAATCAATGGGGCAAGCCCACGGTGACCAGACCGCGCAAGAAGGCCCGCGACGCCGCGATGGCCCGACGGCTGTGGGAGTTGTCTGTCGAGCTGACCGGGTGCGACTGGCCCGTTTGACGGGTGCGGATTGGCGGGTAAACGCTTGCGTGACCCACGCACCTCGGATGGTCGAACCTCAGCTGCCTGCCGCGCATGGTCCGCTGTCGATGGCCGTCCGGCGCAGTCTCACTGAGCCCGCCCCCCGCGACCAGCTGACTCGCATCGGCGCCTCAGTGCGTGACTCCGATCCGTACGGTCTGGATCTACACCTCGCGCTCTACATCTGTTACGAGCTGCACTACCGCGGTTTCGCCGGCGTCGACCCCACCTGGGAGTGGAACCCCGGACTACTCCATCTACGCGGGAAATTGGAGCGCACCTTTCTGGCCGGAGTGCGTCGCGATGTCGGCGCCATCAACCCCGGAGAAACGGCGAAAGCTGAAATGGATTCCCTTTCAATCGAATCCGTGGATGGCACCGGACCCTCGTATTGGCTGCGGGACAACGGAACGTGGCAGCAGACGCGCGAATACTTCGTGCACCGATCGCTGTACCACCTCAAGGAGGGCGATCCGCACGCCTGGGCGATTCCACGTCTCAGCGGCCAGGCCAAGGCGTCGTTCGTCGCCATCGAATTCGACGAGTACGGCGCCGGCCACGGCGCCAAAGTCCATCAACAGCTCTTCGCCGACCTGCTGATCGCCGCGGGCTTGAATTCGGCCTATCTCGGATACCTCGAAGTCGTTCCCGCCGAGTCGTTGGCGGTGGTTAATCTGATGTCGCTGTTCGGGTTGCACCGGCAGTTACGCGGCGCTGCGATAGGACATTTCGCGTCAACGGAGATCACCTCGCCGCCGGGTTCACGCCGGTTGGTCGAGGCGTTGCAACGACTCGACGCGCCGCCGGAGTGCGTGGCGTTCTACCGCGAGCACGTGGAGGCCGACGCGGTGCACGAGCAGGTGGTGCGCAACGACGTGGTGGGTGATCTCGTCGCGCGCGAACCTCAGTTGGACCCCGATGTGGTGTTCGGCATCCGTGCCCATGCTGTCGTCGAAGATCGACTTGCCGACGCGATCATGGCGTCGTGGAAGGCCGGGGAGACGTCGTTACGACGGCCGCTGGGCTGACTGTGCGCCCGAGCGCGCCGGCCGGCAACGCCGATGGCTGGTGTCGCACAGCGGATAGTCCTTGCTGCGCCGACAAGTACAGATCGCCACCATGAATCGGTCGGATTCGACGACGTTTCCGCCGGGTGTTTCGATGCGCACCGGCCCGGATACCAGCACCGGCCCGTTCGGTATCACCTGGACCCGAGTGTGGTCGGTCATGGCTTGTCCGCCCGGATGACCACCAGTTGCTCGGTGCGGCAACCCCGTTCGATCCGGCCAGTGTCCTCCAGCCAGCGGGCCCGCGCCGACAACACCGGTCCAAACGGAACCCATTGGGAAGCAATGACTTCAGCATATAAACCGGTGGACCGCAAAGCATCCAGCGACTTTTCGACACCGGAGAAAGCGGACTGCACCAGTAACAGCGAGCCACCATCGACCAACAAGCCGGCTGCCGAATCGCACAGCGGATCCAGCACCATCCGGCCGTCGAGTCCCGCGTCCCAGGCCCACGCCGGTCCGGCGGTCGGTGGAATCACCTCAGTGCCACCGGCCAGTGGCGTTGGCACATAAGGCGGATTGGACACGATGACTTCGAACGGCGTACAGTCCAGCGCGCCCGTCCACGACCCTTCTCGAACGTCGATGTCGACACCGGCGTGGACGGCATTGCCGCGCGAACAACGCACCGCGTGCGGACAGATATCGAACGCGGTGACACTGGCAGCGCCCCGTTCGGCCGCGGCGATTGCGACGACGCCACTACCTGTGCAGAGGTCCAAAACCCGCCGCCCCAGCGCTAGCTCGGTCTGCTCGAGGGTGTCGATCAGCAACTGTGAGTCGGATTGCGGCGGATATACGCCGTCGAAATCCAGCGAACCGCCCGCGGCGGGATAGGTAATGGTCACGCGGGTCCTCCGAGATCGTGATCGCCGTGGCGATCACGGCCTTCAGGTCATTCATGCCCACAAACCACCGCCGCGAAACCGGATTCACCGGCAAAGTCGATTAGGCGTCCGCCGACGCGTTGGCGCATTGCTGGACGATCGTCGAGCAGAACGCCGGCAGGTCCGATGGCGATCGGCTGGTCACCAAATTTCCATCGACGACGACTTCCTCGTCGACGACTTTTGCACCGGCATTACGTAGATCGGTGCGAATACTTGGATACGAGGTCAACTTTCGCCCTGCGACGACGCCGGCCTCCACGAGCGTCCACGGCCCGTGGCAGATGGCTGCGACCAGCTTTCCGGAATTCACGAACTCGCGCACGAACGCGACGGCAGAGGTGTCCAAGCGGAGTTTGTCCGGATTCACCGTGCCGCCGGGCAGAATCAACGCGTCGAAGTCGTCCACCGAGACATCGGAAACCGTTCGATCGACGTCGATCGTTCCGGCCGGCTCCAGATCGTGGTTACGCGCTTGGATCTCACCGGTTTTCAGCGACAGCACCTGGACCTGTGCACCCTCGTCGCTCAACGCCGCACGGGGCTGCTCGAGTTCGACCTTCTCCACGCCGTCGGCAGCCAGGATGGCTACCTTCCTGCCATGCAATGAGTTTGGCATCGGAATTCTCCTCTGATCAGTCGTTGCTATTCCCCGCGGCGGCTGATCGAAGCTCCGCCAGCAGCGGCTCGGCCGCTTCTTTGAGGAATTGGTCTTGGGCTTCGCCGCCTATTTGCAGCAGCGCGATGTCGGTGAAGCCCGCTTCCCAATAGGGTCGCACCGCGTCGACGATTGCATCGAGGTCCGGGCCGCAGGGAACGCTTTCAGCCACGTCCTCGGGGCGGACGAACTGCGTCGCGCCGGCGAAACCGGCCGGCGTCGGCAGATCGGCGTTGACGCTCCAACCGCCGCCGAACCAACGGAACTGGTCGTGGGCGCGTCGGATGGCGGCATGGCGGTCAGGGTCCCAACAGATCGGGATCTGCCCGACGATGCGTCCGCCACCGGCCAGCCCGGTCGCCTGACGTGCGGAGTGCCACTCGCGCACGAGATCCGCGTTGGGTTCCACCGCGACGAGGTGGTCGGCCAGAACGGCGAACTTCTCGATCGCCCGCTTGCCGCCCATCGCCACTGCGATGCCGACCGGAACATCGGGCAGGTCCCACAACCGCGCTGAGTCCACCTGGAAGTAGTCGCCGCGCCAATCGACCAACCCGCCCTCGAACAGTGCGCGAATGATCTCGATTGCCTCGCGCAGCATGTCCTGTCGCTGCGCGATAGCGGGCCAGCCTTTGCCGACTACATGCTCGTTGAGGTTCTCGCCGCTACCCAAACCGAGGGTGAACCGCCCGTCGGCGAGGATCTGCACGGTTGCCGCCTGCTGCGCGACGATCGCGGGGTGATAGCGCATGGTCGGGCAGGTCACGTAGGTATAGAGGTCGACCCGTTCGGTGACCTGGGCGACTGCCCCTAGCACCGCCCAAGCGTTGGGAGCATGACCTTGCGATGTCAGCCAAGGCGAGAAATGATCACTGGCGACCTCGAAGTCAAAGTCTCGATGTTCGGCCGAAACCGCATAGTGGACAAGGTCTTTGGGGCCATTCTGCTCCGTCATCAGGGTATAGCCGAACCGCGTCATACCATGCGGGGTACCCGTGCACGGCCAAGGCAAACGACCCCTGAAGAAGTTAGAGGCGGTCTTTGACCGCCTCGGACAGCCGCGATCCGTCCGCCTTGCCGGCCGCCAGCGCGGTGGCCGCCTTCATCACCATACCCATCTGCTTCATCCCCGGCCGCTCCCCTAACTGTTCGGCCACCTGCGCGAGAGCGGTGTCGACGACGTCGGCCACCTCGCCTTCGGTCAGCGGGGTCGGCAGATACTCCTCAATGACCCGGGCTTCGGCGTGCTCGTTGGCCGCCAGCTCGCCGCGGCCGTTCTGGGTATAGATCTCCGCCGCCTCGCCGCGCTTCCTGGACTCCTTGGCCAGCACCTTGAGCACCTCGTCGTCGGAGAGCTCGCGTGCCTCCTTGCCGGAGACCTCCTCGGTCTGGATCGCGGCAAGTAACATGCGCAGCGTCGCCGTCCGCAACTTATCTCTCGCCTTCATCGCATCGGTTAGATCCGCCCGCAGCCGGGACTTGAGTTCCGCCATGGCTGAGACGCTACGCGCTGCGCCACCGACAGACGCCGAGGCCCGCACACCTGGTGGCACGTTGAGAAATGACCCGGTGGCCGACAGTATGGGGATCATGACCCGCCCCGGCGACGATGGCCCCGCCTGGTGAGCGCGCCGCCGCCCGATTACCCCGATTACCCCGATTACCCGGATTACCCCGAATGGGATTACCCGTCGCCCGGCTACGGTCCACCGACGTACCCAGCGCCGGGCTATCGCGCGCCGGGTTACCCGCCACCGGGTTACCCGCCTCCACCACCGGGGTATGCCGCGCCGCCTCCGCGTTACCCGCCTCCACCACCGGGGTATGCCGCGCCGCCTCCGCGTTACGCCGGTCGGCCACCGCAGCTTCGCGGAACGCTGACGCCGGGGGTCATCCCGTTGCGGCCGTTGAGCCTCAGCGACATCTTCAACGGCGCAGCCATCTACATTCGGACTAACCCGAAGGTCACCCTGGGGCTGACCACCCTGGTCGTCGTGGTCACCCAGAGCATCACGCTGGTCGCCACGATTGGGCCGTTGGCTGCTGCGAGCAGACTGAGAACGGCTCCGCCCGACGAAATCACTGGGGGCGACGTGGCCGCCTGGACGGTGTCGGCAACGCTCACCGGTCTGATCGGTTGGCTGGCCGGCACGCTGCTGACCGGCATGCTCACCGTGATCGTCGGCCGCGCGGTGTTCGGCTCGACAATCGGCGCCGGCGAGGCATGGGCCAACATTCGCGGGCGGGTGCCCGCACTGCTCGCCCTGATGGCGTTGGAGTCCGCCGGGCTGATATTGCTGAGCGGCCTGGTGGCCCTGATCGTCGGCGCGATTGCCGCGGCAGGCAACGCGGCGGCGGCGATTGTGATCGGTTTCCCGCTGGTGCTGACGTCGATCGCGACGGTGGTCTACCTGTACACAATGTTGTCGTTCGCACCAGTGCTGATCGTGCTGGAGCGGTTGGCCGTCATCGATGCGATCACGCGATCATTTACGTTGGTCCGCAACAGTTTTTGGCGGGTGCTCGGCATCCGGCTGCTCACCTGGTTGGTGGTGATGCTGATCGCGAGTGCGGTCGCCGTCCCGTTCAACTTCCTAGGTCATTTGCTCGGCGGCCCCGCGCTGGTCGGCGCGACGGTGGGGGCCGTCGGATCGGCGATCGGTCGAATCATCACCGCCCCGTTCAGCGCAGGCGTGGTCGTCTTGCTCTACACCGACCGTCGAATCCGCGCTGAGGCATTCGATCTGGTCCTGCAGACCGGCGCTGCCGGACAGCCCGCGCGCACCCAACCAGCGGCGTCCACCGACTACCTCTGGCTGACGCGGCCGGTGTAGGGACGAGCCGAGGATGCCCACAATCGACATCGACCGCGACACCGCACACGAGGCCGCGCAGCGCGAACTCGACAAACCGATCTATCCCAAAGGTTCAGTGACGCAACGCCTCCACGAATGGATTCACGAGTTGCTCTACCGCCTGCTGGAACACGGCTCTTCGCTGCCGGGCGGATGGTTCACCGTCAGCGTGCTGCTCACCCTGCTGGCCGTCGCGATCGTGATCGCTGTTCGAATCGCACGCCGCACTATCCGCACCCGCCGCGGCGCCGACTACGTACTGTTCGATGACGGTCAGCTCAGCGCCGCCCAGCATCGCGCCACGGCGGAACATTATGCTGCCGAGGGGAATTGGTCCGCCGCGATTCAGCATCGACTACGTGCGGTGGCCCGCAGCCTCGAGGAGACCGGGACATTGAACCCGGCTCCCGGTCGCACCGCCAACGAGTTGGCGCATGACGCCGGCAAACGGTTGCCACAGTTGGCGTCCGAATTATCGCGATCAGCAACGGCGTTCAACGACGTCACCTACGGTGAACGACCGGGTACGCCGACCGCCTACCAGACGATAGTGGATCTCGATGAGCGGCTGCGACGACGATCTGCCGCGGCCCCAACCGGACGGGGTGAGCAGCCCACGGTTGACGCATGGGCGCCGGTTCGGTGACCGTCATTGACGCGCCCAGGCCGGTGCGGCGACGATCGTGGCGGCCCGTGCTAGGCGCGCTGATCGCCATTTGCGTCGTCGCCGCGATCGGCACTTACCTGACCGCGC
>DASQRI010000553.1:0-4870 GCA_035642975.1 Mycobacterium sp. | reverse complement strand
CCAGCAGCACGACACCGCTGACCGCAAAACCCCATCCGTAGCTAAAGTGTTCAGCGATCTGAGCCACCGACAACGAACCGACGATCGCGCCAAGGTCAACCATCATCTGAAACGTCGAGACCGCGGTGCCTGTGCGTGCCGTGCTGCCCAGAATGTCGGCGATCGCGGCCTGCTGCGGTGAGGAGAAGATGCCCGAGGTCGCGCCGCCCGCGAACGCGGCCGCAAGGAAGACGGGCAACGACGACGACGCGCCCAGCCAGACGGTCGCCGCGGCGGAGGCGAAAAGACCGCTGATCAGTAAGGTGCGCCGGCCGATCCGGTCGGAGAGATGGCCACTCGGCAGCACCACCACGAGGTTGCCGAGCGCGAAGACACCCAAAACCAAACCCGTCATCCGTGGCCCGCGGCCCAACACGTCCGCGACGAAGAGCGGCACCACGGCCATTCGCAATCCGAACACCGCCCAGCCCGTCGCGAAGTTCGACACCAGCGAGGCGCGGTACGCGCGGTGCCGAAGCGCGGCACGCACCGTCACCGCCGGATCGGCGTGCTCGGCGGGCGCGCCCAGCGTCGACCGGCGCAGGCTATAGGACACCACGATCGCCGTGATTAGCACCGACACTGCATAGATCAGAAACGGCGCTTTGAGCCCTAACCCTGCGGTGAGACTGCCGACAAGCGGGCCGGCGACCGAGCCGACCAGAAACGAGGTGACGAACAGCCCCGCGACCCGCCCGCGCGCGTCGGGCGGGCTGATTCGGATCATCAGACCCAGCGCGGAGATGAAGAACAGCGTCGACCCGATGCCGCCGATCGCGCGGTATACCAGTAGCTGCCAATAGGTTTGGGCGAATGCGGATGCGCCGGTGGATACCGAAACGATCACCAGCCCGGCCACGTAGACCGACCGCTCCCCCAGCCGCTGCACCAGCAAACCGGTGGGCGGAGCGGAGAAGAGCCGCATCACCGAAAAAATAGTGATCGAGAACGTCACCGCGCCGAGGCTGACCCCGAATGTTCGGGCGAAGGCCGGCAGTACCGGCGACACCACACCGTAGCCAAGCGCGGCCACCGCGTTCGCCGCGATCAGTACCCAAGCTTCACGCGGCAGCCCCGTCGATTTGCGACGCCAAGCGCTGAAGCGGGCGCGTCGGGCGACAAGGGTCACCCGATGACTTTATCCACAACCTCCTGGGCTGCTTGCTGCACTTCGGCTAAATGCTCCGGGCCGCGGAACGATTCGGCGTAGATCTTGTACACGTCCTCGGTGCCCGACGGCCGAGCGGCGAACCAGGCATTGGCCGTGGTGACCTTCAGTCCACCCAGCGCCGCACCGTTGCCAGGCGCGGTGGTCAACTTCGCGGTGATCGGCTCCCCGGCCAGCTCGGTGGCGCTGACTTCGTCTGCCGACAGCTTGGCCAGCCGGGCCTTCTGCTCGCGGCCGGCGGGCGCGTCGATCCGCGCGTAGGTCGGGTTGCCATATTTCGCGGTCAGCTCCTGATAGCGCTGCGACGGGGTGGCGCCCGTAACGGCAAGGATCTCGGCGGCCAGCAGCGCCAGAATGATGCCGTCCTTGTCGGTGGTCCACACCGATCCGTCGCGGCGCAGGAACGACGCCCCGGCCGACTCTTCGCCACCGAAGCCGATGGTGCCGCCGATCAGGCCATCGACGAACCACTTGAACCCGACCGGGACCTCGACCAGCTTTCGACCGATGCCGGCGACCACCCGATCGATGATCGATGAGCTCACCGCCGTCTTGCCGACGGCGATGCCGTCCGGCCACGACGGCCGATGCGTGTACAGGTAGTCGATGGCCACGGCCAGGTAGTGGTTCGGATTCATCAGCCCCGCGTCGGGGGTGACGATGCCGTGGCGGTCGGAGTCGGCGTCGTTGCCGGTGGCTATCTGGTAGCGGTCCCGGTTGGCGATGAGCGAGGCCATCGCGTCCGGCGAGCTGCAGTCCATCCGGATCTTGCCGTCGTGGTCGAGTGTCATGAACCGCCACGTCGCGTCGACGAGCGGATTGACCACGGTCAGCTCCAGTTCGTGGCGTTCGGCGATCGCGCCCCAATAGTCCACGCTGGCCCCGCCGAGCGGGTCGGCGCCGATCCGCACGCCGGCCTTGCGGATGACGTCGACATCGACCACGTTCGGCAGGTCGGCGACGTAAGCATCCATGTAGTCGTGACGCTGGGCGCTCTGCAACGCACGGGCCAGCGGCACCCGCTTGACCTTCTCGCCGTTTCGGAGAATCTCGTTGGCGCGCTTGGCTATTGCGTTCGTCGCATCGGTGTCGGCGGGGCCGCCGTCGGGCGGGTTGTACTTGAAGCCACCGTCATACGGCGGGTTGTGCGACGGCGTCACCACGATGCCGTCGGCCAGCGCGTAGGTCCGGCCCTGGTTGTAGGTGAGAATCGCGTGGCTGACCGCCGGCGTCGGCGTATACCGGTCGGCCGAGTCGATCATGGCGACCACGTCGTTGGCGGCCAGCACCTCCAGCGCCGACACCCACGCCGGCTCCGAGAGGCCGTGTGTGTCACGGCCTACGTACAACGGGCCGGTGGTGCCATGCGCGGCGCGGTACTCGACGATGGCCTGGGTGATCGCCAGAATGTGCGCCTCGTTGAAGGCGCCGCCCAACGCCGACCCGCGGTGACCCGAGGTCCCGAACACCACCTGCTGAGCGACGTCGTCGGGATCGGGCTCGATCGAGTAGTAGGCGGTGACCAAGTGAGGCAAGTCGACAAGGTCTTCGGGCTGGGCCGGCTGACCGGCACGCGGGTTGGCCACCATGAGGTCATTCTGCCGGTTGGGGATTCGCCCCGCTCAACCGTCGCGCATAAGCTGCCTGAACACGCCCTGAACGGAAGGTGTTTCGACGAGTGGCAACGCGCGACTATCGGGAGTTGGCCGCCGTCTTCGCCGGTGGCGCGCTGGGCACGCTGGCGCGCACCGGCCTGAGCAGCCTGGTGGCCACCGACCCCACGCGCTGGCCTTGGCCGACGTTCACGGTGAATATCGTCGGCGCCTTCCTGCTGGGCTACTTCACCACACGATTACTGGAGCGATTGCCGTTGTCGAGCTACCGGCGACCCCTGCTCGGGACCGGGCTGTGCGGCGGCCTGACCACGTTCTCGACCATGCAAGTGGAAACGCTGAAGATGGTCGAACACCGCCACTACGGACTGGCCGCCGGATACACCTTCGCCAGCATCACGCTCGGGTTGCTCGCGGTGTATCTGGCCACCGCCGTGGTGCGCCGAGTCCCGGTGCGCTGAATGCTCTGGGTGGGTGTGCTTCTCGCCGGCGGCGTCGGCGCGGTGCTGCGGTTCCTGGTCGACGGCGCGATCGCCCGCCGGGCGGCGCGGTCGTTTCCGTTCGGAACGCTGGCGGTCAACATCAGCGGCGCCGCGCTGCTCGGCCTGCTGGGCAGCCTGGCGTTGAACAAGCATGCGGCGTTGCTCGCCGACACCGCCTTCGTCGGCTCCTACACCACCTTCTCCACGTGGATGCTGGAGACTCAGCGGCTCAGTGAAGAGCGCCAAGTCCGCGACGCCGTCGCCAACATCGTCGCCAGCATCGTGTTGGGCATCGCCGCGGCCCTGTGCGGGCAATGGATCGCAGGCCGACTATGAACCAGCCCTGCCTCAAGCTGACCACCTACTTCGGTGAACGGCAACGCGTGGTCACCGACCACGTCCGGCGGCCCGGGTTCTTGGCCGACGCGATGCTGGACCTGTTCGACACCCGGGAACTCGCGACCAGTGTGATGCTGCGCGGCATAGCCAGTTTCGGCCCGCGGCACGTGCTGCGCACCGACGAGTCGTTGAGCCTGTCCGAGGACCCACCGGTGGCGATCGCCGCGGTCGACGTCGAGTCGAAGATCAGCGGCCTAGTCGACGAGGTCGTCGCGATGACCGGTCACGGCCTAGTGACGCTGGAACGCGCACGGCTGGTCCGCGGCGATGACGTGCTCGATGCGGGCAATGGCGACGCTGTCAAGCTCACCGTCTACGTCGGACGTCAGGAGCGTATCGGCGGTCTACCCGCATACCGGGCGGTGTGCGATCTGCTGCATCGGCAGGGATTCTCTGGTGGCGCAGTGTTTTTGGGCGTCGACGGCACCGCACACGGCGAGCGCTACCGGGCGCGCTTTTTCAGCCGCAACGTCAACGTCCCGCTGATGATCATCTCGGTCGGGACTGCGGCGCAGGTTTCGGCTGCGGTCGCCGAACTCAGCGCCGCTTCGGCCAATCCGCTGCTGACCGCCGAACGACTGCGGCTGTGCAAGCGGGGTGGCACGTTATTCGCTCGACCGCATCGGCTGCCGAATACCGACGACCGACAACGGCCGCTCTGGCAGAAGCTGATGGTCCACACCAGCGAGGCCACCGGCCACGACGGTGTGCCGATCCACCGCGCGCTGGTTCACCAGCTGCTGGACTCGGGAATGGCCCGCGGTGCGACCGTGCTGCGCGGCATCTGGGGATTTCACGGCGATCATGAACCGCACGGCGACAAGCTTTTTCAGCTGACAAGGCGCGTTCCGGTGGCGACGATCATCATCGACACCCCCGAATGGATCGAGCGCAGCTTCGACATCGTCGACGAGTTGACCGCCGAACACGGACTGGTCACCAGCGAGATGGTGCCCGCGGTGGTGTCCATCGCAGGGCCGGACCGCGACGGCGATGGCCGGCTGGCCCGTCACGACTACTGAGAACTAGCCGCCACCGCCGCCGCCGCCCCCGCCGCCCCCACCTGCACCACCGGGCGCACCGCCACCAGATCCTTGTCCGGTCCAGTAGTCCTGGTTCGGGTCATACGCTGTCGCCGGCGGTGGCGGCGAGGGTGGCGGTGGCGATGG
>DASQRI010000552.1:0-4289 GCA_035642975.1 Mycobacterium sp. | reverse complement strand
TGCCGAGGTGGCTCACATCCCGCTGCGTCGCTTCGGAGCTGTCGGCGAGATCGCGCCTACCGTGGCGTTCCTGTGCACCGAGCAAAGCAGCTACACCTCCGGAGCCGTCTTCGTCGTCGACGGCGCATCAGACTGCGTCTGAAAACAAAGGGAAGAACATGACATTCGCGCTCCGACCTGAAGACTTCTACCACACGGGCATCGTGGTTCCCGACCTGGAGGCCGCGATGGACCGTCTTAGCGCGCTGGCCGGATACCGGTGGATCACTCCGCTGACGTACACGCTGCCGTTTCGCACCGCGGACGGAAACCGCGAGCTCACTTCGACTTTCGTCTACTCACTGCAGAGCCCGCACGTGGAGTTGATCCAGCAAGTGCCCGGCAGTCCGTGGACCGCGGCGCCCGGCAACTCCGCGCACCATCTTGGGTACTTCGTCGACAATCTTGCTGAGACGGCACGCGCATTGGAGGCCAACGGGTTCACGTTCGAAGCGACCGCCGATGTTTCGCCGCCGGATCTGGCGCTATTCGCCTACTACGTCGATGCGTTCGGCACCCGGATCGAGATCGTCGACCGCGCACTGTTTCCCGATTTTCCGGCCTTCCTGCAGTCGGCGGCTCCGCCGGCGGACGCCTGACCGGAGCTCGGGCATGCTACTGCCAGTGCTGCGGTTCAACTTCGCTTCGCCGCAAGGACAGCCGCGCACGCAGAGCGAACTGATCCGCGCCGCGCTCGAACTGGCGCAATGGGGTGAATCGCGGGGCATCACCATGGTCAGCGTCGACGAGCACCACGCGACCGGCCAGGGATGGAGCTGCAATCCGATCATGGCCGCGGCGATGTTCCTGGCGCGGACCACAACGCTGATCGCCAGTGTGGACTGCGCTCTCGGGCCGCTGTGGAACCCGGTACGGCTCGCCGAAGACATCGCGTTGGTCGACAACATGAGCCGGGGGCGGCTGCACACCACCATCGGGCTGGGCTACCGCACGGTCGAATACGATTCGTTGGGAACCGATTTCAGCCAGCGCGGCCATTTGATGGACAGCCTGATCGAGCGAATGCTGTCGGTGTGGTCCGGCGCTGATGCAGAGAACGGGGTCTGCACCGGTACTTGGACGCGGCCGCATCCACCGTTGTATGTCGGTGGCGGGTCGCGCGCCACGGCACGGCGAGCGGCGCGTTTTCGGCTGCCGTTGAGCCTGGCCGATCACCTGCCCGACGTCGCGGCGCACTACCGGGAGTTGTGTGCTGAGATCGGGATGCACCCACTGATCATCATGCCCGGGCCGATCAACCGCGGAATGATCTACCTGACCGAAGATCCCGACCGGGCATGGGCCAAGTTCGGCGCGCACATTCTTTGGGAGGCAGTCACGTACGGCGGATGGTCGACTGACCAACGCTCGCTGATGCACCTGCCCGGCGTTCAGGCGCTCGAGGAGGTGAAAGCATCGGGACGATACCGCTTCCTGACGCCCGACCAACTCATCGCCGAAGTCCGCGACGCCACCGACTTCGGACCGATCGTGTTACACCCTCTGGTGGGTGGCATGCCGGTCGACGAAGCGTGGAAGTCGGTGCAGTTGCTGGTGGACAAGGTCTTGCCGGCGCTGACGTGACGGACATCGTCGGCTCCAGCGTTACCCTGGCAGCGTGAGCGCTGGCAACCGAATTCGGGTGGCGCGGGTCTACGACGACGTCAGCCCCGACGATGGCCACCGCGTGCTGGTGGATCGACTTTTGGCCGCGGGGGTTGAGGAAGGGCGACCCGGGTCGGTACCTGGTGCAAGGGTGTCGCGCCGTCGAAGGAACTGCGCGGCTAATACAACCACTACCCCAAGCGTTCGACGAATTCGCCGCGCGATATCGACAGGAGCTGCAAGGCAGCGAGGCGCTCGACGAGCTGCGCAAGTTAGCCAGGCAGGGGGTCGTTCGCGACGTGAATCGGGTCCACCGAGTTGTGGACTTGCCCTATGGATAATGACGCCCTTTGCGTCAATAATCGAACCTAGTTAGGCCGCAGTCGATTGCGACGAGCTCAGGAGACGCCGTGAGCGAAGAAACAAGCTACCCGACCGCCAACGCCAAGCGCTTCAACTTGGACGTCGACCTCCACGCCGACGTCCCTCCGTATCGTGACTTCGCGCATACCGACCGGCTGGACAACTTCACCCTGATGGAGGTTGCCGGCAAGAGTCGCTGTCACGGCATGCAACTCGAGGGCTTGGCCTATCCGATCACCCCGATTGGGATGCATTACCTTCTGATCCACTACGACATCCCGATGCTCGACGATTCGACGTATCGGCTCAACGTCGACGGTCTGGTGAAAAACAAGCTCTCCCTTGGTATGGACACCATTCGGAGCCTGCCGAAGGTCACCATCCCGGCCACGATGGAATGCTGCGGCAACGGCCGCGCAAGCCAGCGGTGGCGGCTGTGGGCGCATGTGCCGTGGAACCATGACGCTATCGGCACTGCCGAGTGGACGGGCACGCCACTGTGCGGGGTGCTCGAGGCGGCTGGAGTCCAAGATGATGCGGTGGAGATCCTGTTCACCGGCCTGGACACGGGCATCCAGGGCCCGCCGGATGCCGCAGAAGTGCAGCACTTCCAACGCAGCCTAACCGTCGACTACGCGATGGACCCCGCCAACGATGTACTACTGTGCTACGAGATCAACGGTTTGCCGTTGCCGCCGCAGCACGGCTTCCCGCTGCGGCTACTGGTGCCGGGCTGGCTGGGCATGGCCAACGTCAAATGGCTCGGCTCGATTGAGGCGATCGACTGGCGGCTGACCAAGAACCAGATGAAGTGGTACAGCTACGCGTCAAGCGACAACGACCCCGACCGGATTCCCGCCACCTTCCAACAGGTCCGCGCGATGATGATCCCGCCCGGCATCCCCGACTTCTTATGTCGGATTCGCCATTTGGAGGAAACGGAGGCCGTCGAGTTGCGTGGCCGCGCCTGGGCCGGCGGCCTCCGCATCACCGAAGTCGAAGTCAGCCTCGACGGCGGTGCTACTTGGTCGTTCGCGAAGCTTGACACCGCCGCAGTAGGCAAATGGGCATGGATCGGCTGGTCGTTCAGCTGGGAGAACGTCACCCCGGGTCAGTACACGCTACGGTGTCGCGCGAAAGACGAACGCGGCAACATGTCGAAACCCGACGACTACGTGCACGACTACTACGCGATGGACAACACCAAGCCACAGTGCGTCGATGTTAACGTGTATCCGAAGGGCACTTTGACACTGGGCAACCACATCGAGTGCCCGATCCAATTCCCGTCGCTCTGAGACCACGCGGCTGAGACTCAATAGTCGCGCCGCGGCAACCAAGTAGCACCGTCGCGGTCCGGCCCAGCGATTGACACCACCGCCGAGACCATCTGGCTGATAAGTCCGTGTTCGGCGGTCAACTCGTCGACGATGTCGAAGCTACGCTCGATCCATTCGGGGGTGTCGATGATGATCTTCGCTACCGGGACGCGTCGTGTCAGCTGAAAAGGCTGTCGCCGTGCGGCTTATGATCGCCGTGAAATCTCCAGATGCCGCGTAGTGCGGTGGTGCCGCGGGCCATTCCCGAGTCAAGCAGCCGGTGAACCAGCGCGCCGTTCGAAGACACCCGACCGGGCATGGGCCCAGCTCGGTGAGCACATTGTTTTGGGGGCAGTCACCGACGAGCTGATCGCCGAGGTTCGCGCGGCCCGCGACTTCGGCCCGATCGTGCTGGTTGGCGGCATGCCCGTCGACGAGGCCTGGAAGTCGGGAGTTGTTCGTCGACAGGGTGATACCCGCGCTCTGTTGACCGCACGTGTTCGATGCGCGCCTGGCGGGTATACAAGCGGAAAATAGCTGCTCTCGAGCATCGAGGAATTCACATGAAAACTGCGTCAAACACAATGCTTGGCCTGTCGATGAGCGCTGGTGCGCTCATCGCGGCCGTCGGTCTCAGCCTGCAAACCCATGACTTCACCACAGACATCCAGGCGGCACCGCCGGTGCCGGCCCAGGTCACTCCAGAGCCACCGCCACCGCCACCGCCTGCGCCCCCGGCGACAGCGCATGACCCGAACCAGGACTACTGGACCGGACAGGGATCTGGTGGCGGTGCGCCCGGTGGTGCAGGTGGGGGCGGCGGGGGCGGTGGCGGCGGTGGCGGCTAGTTCTCAGTAGTCGTGACGGGCCAGCCGGCCATCGCCGTAGCGGTCCGGCCCTGCGATGGACACCACCGCCGAGACCATCTGGCTGATAAGTCCGTGTTCGGCGGTCAACTCGTCG
>DASQRI010000551.1:0-3477 GCA_035642975.1 Mycobacterium sp. | reverse complement strand
AGGAGGTGGCCCACGAGGTGCGGGACCTGTTGCCGCGCGGCTGCGTGGTGGTCAACAAGTCGACCGTGCCGGTGGGCACCGCGGCGCGCACCAAGCAGCTGCTCGGCCGGCGCGACGTCGCGGTGGTGAGCAACCCGGAGTTCCTGCGCGAGGGCTCCGCGGTGCACGACTTCCTCAACCCGGACCGCATCGTGGTCGGCTGCGACCAGCAGGACGCCGCCGAGCGGGTCGCCGCGCTGTACTCCCGGCTCGGTGCGCCGACGCTGCTCACCGACGCGGCCAGCTCCGAGATGGTCAAGTACGCGGCGAACTGCTTCCTGGCCATGAAGCTGTCCTACGTCAACGCGATGGCCGAGCTGTGCGAACGCCTCGGCGCCGACGTGCACGAGGTCACCGAGGGGATGGGGTACGACCGGCGGATCGGCCAGGCGTTCCTGTCCCCCGGCCCGGGCTGGGGCGGCTCGTGCCTGCCCAAGGACACCCACGCGCTGATGCAGATCTCCGACGCGGCCGGTTTCGACTTCCCGCTGCTGCACGCGTCGCTGCAGACCAACGTGGCGCAGAGTGCCCGGATGGTGGACAAGATCCGCTCGGCCTGCGGCGGCTCGCTGGCCGGCAAGCGGGTCGGCCTGCTCGGGCTGACCTTCAAGGCCGGCACCGACGACCTGCGTGACTCGCCGGCGCTGACGGTGGCCGGCAAGCTGCTGGAGGAGGGCGCCGAGCTCACCGCGTTCGACCCCGGCTGCCGCGCCTCGGTGCCGGGTGTCACCGACGGCATCACGGTGACCGAGGACCCGGCCGTGGCCGCCAAGGACGCCGACGCGCTCGCCGTGCTCACCGAGTGGCCGGAGTTCCGCGCCCTGGACTGGCCGGCGCTGGCCCGCGTCGCCTCGCACCGCACCGTGGTGGACACCCGCAACCTGCTCGACCCGGACGTGCTACGCCGCGCCGGCTTCTCCTGGGTAGGCGTCGGCTGCCGCTAATGCCGTGAGTGTTGCGGGCGGTTATAGCCGCCCGCAACACTCACGGGCAGGCCGGGCAGCGATGTGTCGGGCCGTGCCAGCCGTATCTGTGTAGTCCGAACTTCCGTGATCTTGGTCGGCCTGTTGGCCTTGTGGCCTGCGGTTTAGCCGCGTCTGGCCGCTGTCTCTGTGGCTACTTGGCGGGTAGGGTGATGGTGAGCGGAACTGGTGCGCCGAGGAGCTCGAACGCACGTCGCTGGGCCGGTGTGGTCTCCGCGATTTTCTCGAATTGTTGGCCGGCGAAGCTGATTGTGTTCCGGGTGAGCGTGGCGAGGTGTTCGAGCAGGCCTGTGAAGTTGTGTAGTGGCACGTCGTCTACCGATTTTTTGAGAGCGTCTTTTTTCTTGGCTTGAGGCGATCGCTGTGCGGGTGCTACTGGGTCGTCGCGGTGGGGAACGTTGTCGTCGGTGAATGTCAACGGTGCGAGCGTGTGACGGAGGTGCCAGGTGAGGTGGGAGGCGAGCATGCAGAGAAAGATGTGGGCTTCGACCCTGTTTTTTCGATAGTGTCGAATTGGTCGCAAATCCAGGTCGTCTGATTTGATCGACCGGAAATCTCGCTCTACCTGAGTGAGGTTTTTGTAGGATCCGACAACGTCGGACGCGCTGAGTTTCTCGGCGCTCACGCTGGTCCTGATGACGTAGATGCCGTCTAGTTTTTCCTCGGCCGAGATTTTCGCTTCGTCACGCCGGTAGCTGAAGGAGTCATCGGTGACCGATGTGGTGAAGTGTTTCTCCATTTTGTGCCGGTTGATCACTTTTCCGATCTTCTTACCGATGTTCGCGGCTCCGTGAAGCCGTCCCGCCTCGACCGAGGTGACGATCGTGTTGAGGTTCTGTTCGGTGGCGGTGAGCAGTTCTTGCCGTGTGTGTGTCCTGCTCTGTGCGAGTGCCGGGTTCCGGCAGCACACGAGGCGTTCGCCCGGGAAGTCGGGATGGGTGATCTCGGCGAAGTTCTGGACGTCGAACAGGGACATCTGTAGCGGCCCGTCGTCACTGGCCAGGGCCGCGATCGCGGGCGCCCGCAGCGCTGTGATCCAGTCCAGGCCGGGTGAGTCCTTGAGGTCTTTGACCCGCGTGTTGGTGATCATCCCGCGGTCGCCGATCATGGTCAGGTTCTTCAGCCCGAATGTTTCCCGCACGGTCGTGACAGCATCGATGAATGAGCGAGAATCACTGGTGTTTCCCGGGAACACTCGGATAGCGACAGGGCGACCGACACCGTCGGTCAGGAGCCCGAACTCGACCTGCGGAAGGCCACGTTTCTTGTCCCGCGAGTATCCGAATTTGGCCAGTTCGCACCGCGTGCCCTCATACCACGCGCTTGACAGATCGAACATGGCCGTGCCGCCGGATTCCAAGTGGCGCCCAGCGAGTTTTTTCTCGATCGCTACCTGCCGGGCGCCGAGCCAATCCATAGCGGCGTACGCCGCATCGGAGTGAGCATCGACGATACCGAGGTCGTGCCCCAGGCTTGTATCGTTCCACCATTGGGTTGTGGCGAGCTTCGATCGTGGCGCTACGACCCTTGACAAGATCAGCGCGTAAGCGGTGTCGCGCTCCGGGCACGGCGGGCCGAGCAGCTCGGCAAACCGCAACTGTGACGCCATGACATGCACCGCGCCGACGTGGCCATGGGCCAACGACCGCTCAACGGTGAAGGATTCTTCGACGTCCACCAGCGTTTTCCCAGCCAATATTTTCCGGATAGCGTCAATCGCCACGTCAGGCAACGCCGACAGATTAGCCAGCGTCTCCTTTGACGGCTTGCCCGCCGCGTTCCGGAACGAACGCCGCAGCAGAGCCTGCCGGTACTCTCGCACCGACCCGTCCTTCGCCCGATACGTTCGGGGACGAGTGTCTACATGAACCGAACCACCCTGACGTGCCACCCAGCAATCTCACCACAGAATCCCTATCAACGCAATCATTTTCTGTGACTACAAACTCACGCTCGTCACGCAACGGAATCCCACGTCAAGCCATGATCACAATCTCAAGATCACGTAAGTTCGGGTTATCCGTGCTGTTCTGTGGAATCAACCGAGGGTTGCAGACTGCGACTACAGGCCTACTGGGTAAGGAGGAAAGTACCCGGCGGACCCGGTCGAATGACCACTCCACCCGGCGGAGAGCATCGCTGGAATCGCCGCCGGAGGTCCGCCCGATGACGCGCCGTGAGCGCCCTAGTTGGCCAGGAGCGCGACACAGCCCAGCCTCAATCGTCAGAACGACAGCCCAGTTCGGGGCCGGTGACACATACGTGCGCAGCCACGGGCTAGAGTGGTCTTAAATCCCAACAGCATAGGGCTCGACCGGGGAGCGTCCGTGAGGAAACCGATATCGTGCACGATGTCAATCATTTCGTGCCTGCTCTTCCTAACTGTCGGGTCGGCGAACGCGTCCGCGAGTACATCACGAGTGAGCACCGCCGCACCGCCACCCAACTGTCCAAG
>DASQRI010000550.1:0-5433 GCA_035642975.1 Mycobacterium sp. | reverse complement strand
CCACGTGTCCGGCCTCGTACCAAAATGCCAGTCGGCATCCACCGCCGGCGTGGTCGAGGCTGTTGGTCGCCAGTTCGGTGGCAACCAGTAAGAGGTCGGCCACTCTGTCCGCGGACATGCCGAGCAACCGGCCGTAGCGTTGACCACACTTGCGGGCGCCGGCCAGATCAGCCGGTTCGTCGACGGTGTGCGACACCGCGGCCGGGTGGGTCGACAGCGGTTGGTTGCACTGGTCGAGTGCGGCATCGACCGCGTAGTCCGGATTGTGTTTCCGCGATCCGCCCCGCCAGATGTGCGGATGCGTGAGCCGGACATCGGCCAGCACGCTTTCATCCAGCCCGGACGCGTCGTAGGGGCACAGGCTAGTCATGTCGGCGTCCGCGAACGCGATGTTGGCCAGCGCCTCGTGTTGCATGCACGCGATGCATTCGTGCGCGGTGCGCCCAACCCAAACCGGTTCGGCGATGATGCAGACATGCTGGTCTGGATGGCGTTCGACGAAGGCGAGTTGCGCGGCAAGGATCCGGCCGGGGTTGCGACCGAATTCCGTGATGTCGGCCAAAGTCACATCGCCGGTCGCATCCCCCAACCGTGCGCGCAGCCACGCCAGTCTGTCTCCAGGCACCGCGATCAACACCGGCTGCCGCCGGTCCAGCCCTTCGGATACGAAGCGCATCAAGCAATCGACGTACTCGCGCTCCGTCCGATAGAGGAGCGCCAAATGCTCATAAGCCATACGCGCGTCTGCTGTGCGTCTCATGTCGACGGATTAGTCCCCCGGCAATGCTTCCTTGGATGGTCGCCTCGCTAGATTTACCCAGGCGGCAGAAAACTAATCAGCTGGCGGTTGTGTGTGTGCTCACGATCAAATCGGCCACGGCGCGCATTCCTGCGGCATTGGGATGAAAGGGTGCCGGGCGCCACGGCAGCGGCCAGCCCGCGGCCGCCGCCCACGGCGTGGTCGACCACCCGTGGTGGTCCCGGCTGGCGAGTCCGGCACGCACCAGCTCGCAACCCGTGGCCCGCGCGGCCGCCGCGGTGGCGTCTTCCAGGCGGGCGCTGACGTAGCGGCCCAGGTCGGCGTGCTCCGCCGACAGCGGAGCCGCCGGTAGTCCTGCCGGCGGCAACAACGTCAGATAGTCGACGAACACCACCCGGGCACGCGGTGCGCGCCGGCGCACCGCGGTGCCGACCGCATGCAAGGAGTCGCCGACGACGTCGAGCGCCTGGTCGCGGGCGTCGCGGTCAAACAGCTCGCGCAAGCGATTGCCCAGCAGCGGCAGGCGGCGAGCCAGCGCCGGCAGCGAGGCGGCCATCAGCAGCGGCACATACCCGACGTCGTTGCCGCCGATGGTGATCGTGACCAGCTCCTCAGTGCCGTCCAGCGCATCGATTTGCGGACGGGCCCCGCGCTGGCGCTCGGCCAGCACGTGGGCCGTGGTGGCGCCGGAAAAGGTGACGTCGACCAGGTCGACGTTCAATTGCTCGGCGACCAGGTGGGCATAGTTGCGCGCCGATCGCCCCGACCCAAACGGCGCGCCCGGCGCGGGCGGCCGGATACCGGGACCGGCGGCCATCGAACTGCCAAGCGCGACGTATCGCGCGGTCACGTCCCGCGGCTCATTCGTCACCGAGCGGGCTGGACGCCTGTGCCCAGAACCGCTTCGGGATCCGTCCGGCGCGGCGGGCCAGATAACCGGCGGTGACAGCGGCGGCCATCGCCGCGGCCATCGCGGGCGGATCGGCGGCGCGCGTCACCGCAGTGGCCAACAACACTGCGTCACAACCCAACTCCATCGCCAGCGCGGCGTCACTGGCGGTGCCGATGCCGGCGTCGAGGACAACGGGCACACCGGCTTGGGCGACGATCATCTCGATGTTGTGCGGGTTGGCGATTCCCAGACCCGTGCCGATCGGCGAACCGAGCGGCATCACCGCCGCGCAGCCGGTGTGCTCAAGTCGTTTCGCCAGCACCGGGTCGTCGTTGGTGTACGGCAGCACCACAAACCCGTCATCAACCAATTGCTCTGCAGCCCGGACTAATTCGATGGCATCGGGCAACAGTGTCCGTTCGTCAGCGATCACTTCGAGTTTGACCCACTCGGTGCCCAGCGCTTCGCGCGCCAGCTGTGCGGTCAGCACCGCCTCGGCCGCGCTCCGACAGCCTGCGGTGTTGGGCAACGGCGTAATACCCAAGCGGCTCAACAGGTCGAGCATGCCGGTGCCGCCCACGGCATCGACCCGGCGCATCGCGACCGTGGTCAGCTCGGTTCCCGACGCGACCAGCGCCTCCTCGAGGACAGCGAGGTTGGCCGCACCCCCGGTGCCCATGATCAACCGCGACGTGAAGCCGCGGCCCGCGATCGTCAGTTTCGAGTCAGCCACCCTGCACCGCCGTCACCACCTCGATTTGTGCGCCGTCGGAAAGCGTTGTCGTCCAGCCGGATCGCGGCAGAACGGCCTGATCGATTGCCACCGCGATGCCGCGGTCAGGGTAGCCCAGCGACTCCAACAGCGTCGCAACGGTCGTCTCTTCGTCGACCTCGAGTCGTTCAGCATTGACGCGAATGATCATGCGCGGGCTCCAACCGGAATGAGTTCGGACACAATCTGTTCGGCAGTCCATGGCGCCAACAGGAAGCCGGACCGGCCATGGCCGGCCGCGACCAGCGTTCGCGCATCCAGGCGCCCCACCAGCGGCACATTGTCCGGCGTCATCGGTCGCAGGCCGGCAACGCACTCCGCCAATTCGTATTCACCGAGTGCCGGCATGACCGTGCACGCATCGTCGAGCAAGTCCCGCACACCGGATACCGCCGGCGCGGTGTCGCGGCCATGCTCATACTGGGTGGCACCCACGACCACACCGTCGGCGCGCGGCACCACGTACACCTGACGCCCGTGGACCCGAGCTCGAATGACCCGCTGCGGCAACGGCATACAGCCCGCACGCCAGCGCAGCCGCAGCACTTCGCCCTTTACCGGCCGAATCGCCAGACCGGGCCACAGGGCTGGGGCGTCGATACCGTTGGCGATCACGACGGTGTCGGCCTGCACGGCGTTCAGGTCGCCGACCGGGCCGTCCCAGCCCACACCCAGCCGCTCGCACGCCGCGGTCAGTCCGTCGAGCAGGACGCGGTTGTCCACCGCCAGCTCGGTGGGCGCCCGGAATCCGTGCCGAATGCCTTGTGCCAGCATCGGTTCCACGTCGCGAGCAGCTGACTCCCAGACCACCGGATGGCCTTGCGCGGACAGCCAATCGGCGACGGTGTGCAGATCGGCGACATCGGCGCGGTCGACCGCCACCACCAACGACTCCCGCGCGGTGATCACCGCGCCGGGCAGGCCGTCGGTAAATCCGCCCTGCTGCCATAGCCGCAGCGACTCCAGGCCCAGCTGCAACAACCGCTCCTCGCCGGGCCAGCCTTCGCTGTGCGGGGCCAGCATTCCGGCGGCCACCCAGGATGCGCCGGGCTGTCCGGACCGATGCACTCGCACCGACCACCCGGCCTGCGCGGCGCGGCGCGCCACCGACAGCCCGATGACGCCGCCGCCGATGACGGCCAGCGATCCCGAGTCCGGTGGCATCTTCGCTCCCTTCGCCGGCATGATCCGGATCAGGTGTGACGGTAAGGGCTGGCGCGCCCACTCTCAGACCCCGTACCCGGGACTCCCGTGTCGGGTACCTACGGTAGTCGCTAGCGTCGCTATGTGCATCAACCCCATGGCCCCACTCCTCAACGGGCCGGACCGGCCCGCATCGTCGCCGGGACAGCCCATGCCCGACTCGCCAGCGCGCGGCTGTATCTGTGCACCGATGCGCGTCGCGATCGTGGCGATCTGGCCGAGTTCGCCGATGCGGCGCTGGCCGGCGGCGTGGACATCATTCAGCTGCGCGACAAGGGCTCGACAGGCGAACAGCGGCTTGGCCCCCTGGAGGCGCGCGGTGAGCTGGCGGCGCTGGAGATCCTCGCCGACGCCGCCCGCCGGCATGACGCGCTGGTGGCCGTCAACGACCGCGCCGACATCGCCCGTGCCGCCGGCGCGCATGTGCTGCACCTGGGCCAGGACGACCTGCCGCTGAAGGTGGCGCGCGACATCGTTGGCCCGGACATGCTGATCGGCCGGTCCGCGCACGACCGCCACCAGGTCGCCGCGGCGATCGAAGAAGATGTCGACTACTTCTGCGTCGGGCCGTGCTGGCCGACGCCCACCAAACCCGGACGCCCGGCGCCGGGCCTGGCGCTGGTGCAAAACACCGCCGACCTGTCGTGCGATAAACCCTGGTTCGCCATCGGCGGCATCGACGCCGTGCGACTGCCCGAAGTGCTCGACGCCGGCGCCCGTCGAATCGTGGTGGTACGGGCGATCACCGGCGCAGAGGACCCGCGGGCGGCGGCCGAACAGCTCAGTTCGGCACTTGCAGCAGCGAGCTGATCCGTGAGCTCAGCCGCGACGGCGCCTGATCTGGTTCGCCCGCGCTGCACCACACGAAGACCCCTTCGTCGATCTCGACGGTGCGTGGCAGGTGGCGCCGCAGCTGGTCGCCCGGGCTGAGCGGCATGATCTCCGGCGCGGTGCGCAGCCGTTGCCAACTGGCGGCGAACCCGGGGTGCAGCGGTAGTTCAGCCACCTCGTCCTCGCCGACCCAGCGCAGCTCGGCGCTTTCCCGGTTGGGCACGGTATGGAGCAGTTCGTCCGCGTCGGCGACGACGGTGGTGTAGGTCCAGTAGCGGCCGCCGGCCGCAGAAACCTCAGCCGTGATCACGGTCCCCCGCACCGAAATCCGCTCGCTGAGTAGGCCGGCCTCCTCGTGCGCTTCCCGCACGGCGGCCTGCTCTGGGGACTCATGGCTGTCGCGGGCACCGCCCGGCAGGCCCCATGTTCCGCCCTGATGGCTCCACGGCGCCCGGTGCTGCAGCAGCACCGCTGGTGTGCCGTCGGGCTGCGGCGCTCTCAGCAGCAGGCCGGCCGCCCCGTACTGGCCCCAGTAATGATTGCCGGTGTCGGACACCACCCATCCGTCACCGTCGCCGCGCACGCGTTCAGGATAAGCACCCCCGGCGACGATGCGGCTCGTGCTTGGGCCGAGAAGAACTCGGGCAATCGTGACGGCGACATCCCCGCATCTCGTGATCGAACTCTTAGAATTCGCTTATACAGTTCGTGACACGTACGCCCGAAAGATGAGGTCCGAACAGACGTGACCGTTGAGTTGGCGCATCCGTCGACCGAGCCGTTGGGTTCGCGGTCGCCGACCGAACCGGCCCACCCCCGCTGGTGGTTCATCGCGACGACGCCGGGCCGCATCCTGACCATCGGTCTCATCCTGGCGACCCTCGGCGGGCTGAGTGCGTTTGCCACTTCGACCACGATCAACCAGCGGCAGCAGGCGCTGACCACCGTGATGAAGCACACCGAGCCACTGGCGTT
>DASQRI010000549.1:0-3085 GCA_035642975.1 Mycobacterium sp. | reverse complement strand
CGACTCGGCCGCAGTGACATTGTTCGTCGAACGCGCACAGAGTGTTTCGCCGCGCTTCTCGCTGGCCATAGCCGACGAGGCGGGCGCGGTGGTGGAGATTTGCGAACGCCTGGACGGGATTCCGTTGGCGATCGAGCTGGCTGCTTCGCGGATGGCGTCGATGACCGTCACCGAGGTCCGGGATCGGCTCGCCGACCGGTTCCGGCTGCTGGTCGGGTCGCGGCGTGGCCTGGAACGCCACCACACGTTGCGCCACGCGGTGGCGTGGTCCTACGACCTGCTCGGCGATGCGGAGAAGGCGCTGTTGGAGCGGTGTTCGGTGTTCGCCGGTGGATTTGATGTCCAAAGCGCCTGCGCGGTTGGGGGATTCGAGGACCTCGACGACTACGCCATCATTGATCTGCTGGACGCCCTGGTGCGCAAGTCGCTGCTGGTGGCCGAGCGGTCATCCGGGCGGACCCGGTTTTCGATGCTGGAGACGATCCGCCAGTTCGCCGAGGAGCAACTCGCCGCCAGCGGAGCTGCAAACACGGTACGTAACGCGCATGCCCGCCACTTCGCCGGGCGCGAAGCCGACATCCTGGCCCTGTGGGACAGCCCGCGGCAGCGGGAGGCCCTCACGTGGTTCACCGTGGAGCTGGCCAATCTGCGCACCGCGTTTCGGTGGGCCGCCGACCGGGGCGACCTCGACGCCGCCGCGACCATCGCGACGTATGCGGCGTTCCTCGGCCTGTGGGTCAACAATTATGAGCCGATCGCCTGGGTCGAGGAGCTGATCGAGCCCGCCCGCGCCGCCGACCACCCCCGGCTCGCGTTCCTGTACGTGATGGCCTCTGCGTGCTGGAATCCCGGACGCATCGAGGCGGCTGTCGGCTACGCCGACGCCGCCCAGCGGGTGATCGCCAGTGGCCACGACGAGGTGCCGTTCGGCATCGAGGGCCTGCTCGGCACTGCCTACGCGGCCAGCGGCCAGCCTGAGCAGTGGGTCGAGTGGTGCCGCGGCCAGCTCGCACGCGGCCGTGACACCCATACATACGCCCGGGCACACCTGGTCTTCGCACTGACGATGGCCGGTTGCGGTGAGGAGGCGAGGGGCGCCGCGAACGGCCTGATCGAGGCCGCCGAGGCCACCCACAACCCGTCTGCGCTCTCGTACGCGCTTTACGTCCACGGCTTCGCCTTCCGCGACGCCGCTCCCGCCGGGGCGCTGGAGGCGCTGCGCCGGGGCCTGGTGATCGCCCACGACAGCGGCAACCGCTACACCGAGACAATCCTGGCGGCCACTCTGTCCCGCCTCGAGGCCGAGCACGGCGACCCGCTGGCCGCGCTCGATCACGTCACGCTGGCGATCGGCAACTTCCACGACGCCGGCAACACCGCCGGGGTGCGCACCGCCCTCGGGATCCTCGCCGTCCTTTTCGACCGGCTCGGACGCTACGAACCGGCGGCCACCATCGCCGGCTTCGCCGTCGTCAGCCCCCTCACCGCAACGCTTGCTGAGTTCAACACCGCCATCGCCCACCTGCGCGATGTCCTCGGCGACCCGGTCTACGAATCGCTCGCCCGTGCGGGCGAGACCATGACCACCGCCGCCATAGTCAACTACGTCTACGATCAAATCGACCAGGCCCGAACAGAACTCGAAACCTACGCGCAGCGTGGTCGCGGCGAACGCAAACGGCCCACCAGCGGCTGGGCCTCCCTCACCCCCACCGAGTGCGACGTGGTACGGCTGGTCAGCGAAGGGCTGGCCAACAAAGACATCGCCGCACGGCTGTTCGTCTCACCACGCACCGTGCAAACCCACCTCACCCACGTCTACACCAAACTCGGCCTCACGTCCCGCGTGCAGCTCGCCCAAGAGGCCGCCCGCCACGCCTGACCCATTCGTGTAGTCCCTGGTTCTACGACTTCGCCTGGTGGGGAATGCCCGTCAGCAGGATCTCCGCGGCGCGCCGAGGCATTTCGGCGAGCAATAGGAAAGGGGCCGCTCGCTTGGGAATTCGTACGTGCCGCCTGCCACGCTGCACTGCCTCAACAACCTCCGCGGCCACCGTCTCGCGTGGGACTTTGATAGCGAACCGCAGTCGGTAAGACCGCTCGAAGGATCGCGCCGTAGGCGCGTAATCCTCGGTATGCGTGAGCATGTCGGTGAGCACCGGTCCGAGTTCCACCAGAGTCGTGCGAATCGGCAACCCACGGAAGTCGGCTCGCAAACCCGCGGTGAAGTGGGTCAGCGCAGCCTTCGACGCCGAATAGGTGACGAGGCCGGGGATAACCATGCAGCCAGCACCTGACGAGACGTTCACGATGTGGCCGCCGCCGCGCTCAAGCATCCGTGGGATGACTTGCCGGCACAGCTCGGCCGGGGCCAGATAGTTGACCTGGGTGACGCGTCGCAGTTCATCGGGGGATGACTCACCGAAGCCGCCGACGGCGTCGAGGCCTGCATTGTTCACCAGGACATCAACCGGTCCGGCTTCGTCCTCGACTCTCTCGATAAGGGTGGCGACCTGGGTCGAGTCCGAGAGGTCAACGGGATGGGCACTGCCGCCGAGTTCGGCAGCGAGCGGCCGAAGAACGCCTTCGGTGCGCGCAACCAGCGCCACGGTGGCGCCGGCGCCGGCGAAGCGCCGAGCGAGGGACTCGCCGATTCCCCGCGACGCCCCGGTGATCAATATTCGTTTCCCTGGTAGTTCCATTCCCGGAGCGTATGCAGCGGCGAGGAGCTGAGCAATGAATCGGCACTTCTCACGCCCGTCGCTGCAGCGACATGGGCGGACGGACAGTAGCTACGACCCTCTCGGCATGGCGGCCCCCAAAAGGTTTTGGAGTAGAAGGTCACTCAGGGTCTGACGCCGGATTCCGGCGATGTACAAGGTGGCAGCGTGTCTGCTGTGAGATTCTGCAGGTATGTCCGCTCTTCGTGCGGCTGCTCCTTCGGGGGTTGTGACGTTTCTGTTCACCGATGTCGAGGGTTCGACTCGTCGGTGGGAGGCGGACGCCGACGGGATGCGTGTGGCGCTGGCCGCGCACGATGAGGTGTTGCGCAAGGCGATTGAGTCGCACGGCGGTTGGTTGTTCA
>DASQRI010000548.1:0-6862 GCA_035642975.1 Mycobacterium sp. | reverse complement strand
CAGGCTGCCCAGCGCGGCAAGCACGCACACGTAGTACGGGTGATTGTGAATGACCACCCGCGCGTCATCGCGGGCACGATGCAGTTCGGTGTGGATGTAGATCGCCGGAGTGACATCCCACCGGCCGCCGACCACCCGCGCGTCGGCATCCACCACACAGATGTCGGAAGCGGTCAGTTCCTGCCACCACAATCCCCACGGGTTGACGAACATGTCGGTGTGTCCGTCGGGCTGCCAGGTGATGTGCCCGGCCATGTTCTCCGCAAACCCGATAGCAGCCAGGTGGCGAAAGGCCACGGCAAGCGCTTGCTCGTTGGATAGCTCGACTCCGATCGGCGGCACCACCGAGGGCGCCCACACCTCGAGGCCACCTTGCCGAGCTTTAGGAGCGTTCATGATTGCCCTCCATCCTGGCCCGAATATCCTCGCGAAGTCGACCCTTGGCGATCTTCCCGCCAGACGATCGGGGTAGTTCGTCGAGCACGATGAGGCGTTCGGGCAGCAGCTCCTTGGAAACGCCGATCGCCAACAGATGTTCGACGAGTTCGGGTAGGTCGATCGACTGAGAGTCAGCGAATTCGGTGTAGAGGCAGACCTTTTCACCGAACACCGGGTCGGGCATCGCGACCGCCGCCACGACCGCGAGCGCGGGGTGCGTCATGGCGGCGTCCTCGACCTGCGCCGCGCTGATGTTCTTGCCGCCGCGCAGGATGAAATCGGACGTTCGACCGGTGACACTGAGGTAACCGTCCGAATCGATCTCGCAGATATCACCCATACGCATCCAGCCGTCGCGGGTGAACAGCTGGTCATGGTCGGTGCCGCCGAGGTAGCCCAGGCTGGTCGCCGGGCCGCGACAGGCGGGCTGGCCCCGTCCGCTCTCGGTCACGTCCTGGTCGCCCTCGAAGAGGCGGACAGACATCTCTGGCACGATCCGGCCGGTGGTGCGGAGTCGAAGTCGCTGTGGGTCGTGCACGGTCGTGGCGCTGAGTAACCCGGTTTCATTCGAGCCGTAGAACTGCAGAATCTTTGCGCCGCTGAGTTCCTCGAACTCCGCGGCCGGCCGATACGGCAGCGCCTCCCCGCCGCTGAAAACGACACCCAACGAGGTCAAGTCGTACTCGCGGGAAGCGCGGTCGGCCATCAGCATCGTCAATTGCGTACTGACACAACAGAGCACGGTGATCCGGTGCTTGGCTATCGCCTCGCACGTCGCCTTTGGTGTGAAGCGGTCGAGGATCACCGCGGTGGCACCGAGATAGATCGGGGTGGTGTGGCTGGTCCAAATGCCGAACCCGAAAGGCATCGGGATGACGGGCAGGAAAGTGTCATCCGATGTCAGGTGTCCGTTGGCGGCCGCCTTCTGGTGAAAGTAATACCAACGGTTCTGGGTGTGCACGACGCACTTGGGCAGCCCCGTGGTCCCCGACGTCGAGTTGATCAAGAAGACGTCGTCGGGGCCGAGTGGATGTCCGTCTCGCAACGCCTTGGCGCCCGCCTCGATGTTCAGCCGAAGTGCGACGTCGTCGCGAGTCAACACCCGTAACGGCACCAAGAAGTCAGCGACGCCCGCCGTGGCCTGCGTTGCGGCTTCGCTGCGCTTCAGGTCGCTGATCAGCATCTTCGGGCGTGAACTGCGCAGTATCGCCGCGACCTCACGGATACCGGCACGCGCCCCGATGCCGACGACGACGGCACCGCAGCGTTCGATTGCGACGAATAGCACGTGGATGGCGGCGGAGTCGCCGTGCCACACCGCGATCCGATCACCACGCGCCACCCCGGTGCCGGCTAACTGTGCAGCCAGAGCGGTTGCCGCATCATCGAATTCACGCCACGTCAACGACTGGCCGGGATAGTCGATGTAGCCGGCACGGTCCGGCCACTGTTCGGCGTTATGGCGTACCGCGTCGGACAACGTCAACTCCGACCACCAGCCGGCGGCACGATAGCGAGCCGACTCCTCGTCGGTGAATGCCGGCGAGCCCACGGTATCCAGACCACCGGCGCCCATTATCCGATGATATGGCGAGCGATTCCGCCCGCCAGAAGCATTTCGTCGACGATTCCAAGCAGTTCTCGGGCAATTCGCGGGGCAAGCAGTGCGGACTGGGGTAGTCGACTACGCGTGCTTGCGGGCGCACGTCGCCCTTACGGTCCTTGCGAGGACGGCCGGGCGACCGGTCAACGAGACCGAACGGGAGAGAAACAACATGACCCTTTCACCGTCGGCACCTGTCAGCACAGCAGATGCCCTCGACGAGTCCACGTCGCGGCCCCGCTCGGCTGCGCCCCTGGTTGACGCGTCATCGACCGAGGTTTTGATTACCGAACAAGAGGTGCTTTTCGGCACCGCGGTCGCCGTGTCGGCGCCGAGGCGCAAGGTGAGCCACCGGATCGCCGCATTGATGGGCCCAATGATGGCGATCTCCGATCGCCGGTCACGCCCACGGCGTCGGGACTGCCCGAAGCGGTACGAATTCCTCGAACACGCCGCCATGGCACGCGAGATGGGCAGATTGTGAATACCGCCGTCGCTGTCGGCACTGCGGTGTTGTTGGTCATGACCGCGGCGGGACTTTATGACCTGCAGTCGCGGCTAGAGCTTTCGGACTATCGTCGCCATTTCGAGGACTGACCGCCGCGTCAGGCTATCCTGACAGTTATGAGCCTTTCAGACGCCTGGGAGCAGGCCCGGCAGGCGTGGCGGCGGCTGGCGGCGAACAACGAACAACCACGTGACGACGACGGGCTGGCGTCGCTCTCCGACATCGGTGTCGTGCGCCGCATGTTGGATCAAGCCGAGTTGGCGGCAGTCCGAACAGCCAGGCGGCACGGCAAGTCGTGGGCTGAGATCGCTACGCATCTAGGCATCACACGGCAATCGGCCTGGGAACGCTGGCGTGATCTCGACGACTCGCCGCGCGCCGAACCGCAGCTCAGCTCGCAATCGAGAGTTGTCGCCGACGCAGCAGCTCACCTGGTGGAGATGGGCGCACGAGAGCGGCGCCGGACATCGAAAGTGCTGGTGCCCAACGTCGTTGGTCTTGATTGGATCGCGGCCCGTGACGTGCTTAGCGGCAACGGTCTGGTGGCGATCAATGCCCAACCAGACGCGGCGACCGACCCGGGAAGCACCGGTTGGGTTGTCACCGACCAAAGCCCCGAGTCCGGCGCGCGGGTGCCTGCCGGATCAATCATCCGGCTGTGGCTCAAAGGCGACGGCGATGCCGGGGTCCGTGAACCGCGGAGTCCGCGCCCCAGGCCGAGGTCGGCTCGCGAGATGCTGCCAGAACCACGCGACCAGGCCATCGGTTAGGACGGGTTCGCGTGGTGTCGGCCGACGGGTTGCTGAGCGAACGGATCGCCGTGGTCACAGGTGGCGGCGGTGGCATCGGCGCCGCGACCGCACGACTGTTCGCGCAGCAGGGCGCTCACGCGGTGATCGCGGACATCGACACCGAGCGCGCTGAGCAGACCGCCGACGGGATCACGGCGGCCGGCGGGTCAGCAATCGCGGTCGTCACCGACGTTCGCGACGCCGACCAGGTCGCCGGCTTGGCCAGATCGGTGCTCGAGCGCTACGGCCGGGTGAACGTGCTGGTGAACAACGTGGGCCACTGGCTGCGCCATCCCGGCAGGTTCGTCGACACCGACCCCCAGCTCTGGGACGAGCTCTACCGGATCAACCTGCACCATGTCTTTGCCGTCACGCACGCCTTCCTGCCGGCCATGATCGACCAACATGACGGCGCGATCGTCAACGTTTCGTCGGTGGAAGGGCTGCGCGGCTACCCGGAGGATCCTGTCTACGCCGCCTTCAAATCAGCCGTCATCCACTTCACCCGCAGCCTGGCGGTCCAGGTGGGTCGCGACGGCGTCCGGGTCAACGCGGTCGGCCCCGACGTCACTGAGTCGCTGCAAGTGCCCTACTCGCAGTGGCTTTCCGCCGACGAGCAGACGCAGTGGCCGCAGTGGGTTCCGGTCGGACGGATGGGGCTGCCTGAGGACCAGGCCCGCGTCATCCTGTTTCTGGCCTCAGACCTATCGGCGTTCGTCACCGGCCACACGATCCCGACCGACGGCGGTACCGGCGCGGCGGGTGGGTGGTTTCGCTCGTCACGCCGGCCCGACCGGGAATGGACGAATCGACCCATCGCGCCCTAGCGTCGAGCGCTGCGGTCAGCTCGGCTCACGGAGCGGTAGGCCGGCAGCGCGATAGATCGCATCGATGACGGTCATGTTTTCGACGGCGTCGGCTGGCGTGGTCTTCACTGGTTCGCCGCGTAACACCGCTCCGGAGAAAGCATCGAGCTGATACGCGTAGGACGGACGGCGTGAAAATCGCTCCACTCGCTTGCCGTTAGATGAGCGGACGGAAAGCCAGTGCAGGAAGTGGGGTGTCACGGGGTTGAACAGATGCGCCTCGCCCCGGTCGCCGACCACGTGAGCGCTGATCTCCAACAACCGCGACGACCACATCGAGCATCGGACCCGGCCGGTGTGTCCTTCGGGAAACCGCAACTCCGCCGTCATCGCTCTGTCGATCTGAGGGTTGCGCAATTTGGCTTGCGCCGAAACGACTTCCGGGGTTGACCGACCGAAGGTCCGAGCCATGTGCACCGCATAACACCCAGCGTCCATCAAGGCGCCACCGGCCAACGAGTAGTTGTACCGAATGTCGGAGAACTTCGGCAGCGGAAAACACAGGGCCGCCTCCACCCGCTCGAGCTTGCCCAACTCACCCGAGGCGATGATCTGCTCTGTCCGTAACGCCAAGGGGTGGTAGCGGTAGTGGAACGCCTCCATGACGACCCGGTCGGATTTCGCCGCCAGGTCAGCGATGTCGCGGGCCTCGGCGGCATTGGCGGTGAATGGCTTCTCGCAGAGCACGTGCTTACCGGCAGCTACGGCGGCTCGAGTCCACTTACCGTGCAAGCCGTTCGGCAGCGGGTTGTAGATCGCATCGAGATCGGGGTCGGCGATCAGCTCCTCGTAGCTTTCGTGCACGCGCGCGATGTCATGCTTGGCAGCAAACGCGCGGGCCCGCGAGCCGTCGCGCGCCGCCACCGCGGTTACCACCACGTCAGCGTTGTCTTTTGCGGGTTTGATGAGCGCCGACGGTGCGATGCGGGCTGCACCTAGCACGCCGATCCGGAGCGGGCCTGCAAGTTCGGACACGGACCGAAGCTAACACCTGATGTGTGGTCAGCACCTGAAACTTCGGAATACTCAGTTCATTTCGCGCCGTATCGGCGAAATGACCGCTAGTCATAGCTGAACTTTTCTCAGCCAGTCCACGCGAATTCTTAATGTCGCACGCAGGGTTGACGCATAGCGTCACCGTATGTTTGCGGTCGGGGAGCTGGAACGGGCCCCTGCGACCGCTTGGACAATCCCGCCGCTGCGTTGCCCACGTGGTCATCTGATGCGGCCCGAGCGGGTCGTCGTCAACAGCGCCGCATGTTCGTGCGGACGCCACCGAACGTGGCGATGTCATTGCGGCGCCGTCTTGTATGCGCCCGCGGTCGGCGAAAAATGCGATCTGCTTCGTCAGGCGTAAACGGCATGTCAAAGTCCCGTAAAAAGGTCCCGTGGTCTCTCGCTAATTGGTCATCGGACTGCGTACATTTTTCAATATCGGGTTGTCGGGCCACAGCCCGTCCCGCTTAAGGAGAAAATCATGATCCCCGTTGAGTTGCCACTCCAAGATGAAATGCGCAACTGCGCCGTCGAGTTGCGCCAACTTGCTTACACGCTTCAGAACGGGGTCGGCGAACACGATCTGCTTCGGTTGTCAGAACGCATGCGCGCGGCAGCCGACGGGGTGGTCCGCCGCGGGGCCTAGTTTCTTTAAGAGCCAGGCGGTTTCGGCGGGCTCTCTTCGTCAGGCGGTTTGGGTTTGTACTCGCTAGGCAAATATTTGGGGCAGTACTCACCGGCCGCGAGCATGACGAACTTCCTTACGCCGGACCCGCTAAATGACGGGTTTTCCGATTTAAGGTTCTTCTCGATGTCGGCTTGGGATGTTCCTTTGTCGGCCAAGTCGCACACGCTCTTGGCGACCGTGACCGCTTCCTTCGGGTCGTGATAGGAAAGTCCGGCATCGGTCATTTGCTTGAGGAAATCTGCGTCGTCGTTAGGAGCAGGGTCGGCGTACGCCGGCGCCGCCATGATGGTCATCGTGGCGACGCTGACAAGCATCAGCAGTCGTTTCATAGTGTCCGAGTCTTCCAAAGTTGCGATCAGGGCGCAGCCCGCCTCCGCCAATATGCTTGCGTAACTGGCACAATTTCAACCGGTGTTAACGACGATGTGGCTTCCCCGACGCTTTCGTGGTGCTACTCCGGGCTGTCTGTCGACTCTTCCCGTTCCGCGTCGGCCACCGTCAACGGCAACGCCAGTTCTTCGAGCGGACGTTGTTCGGCGGCGACACCGAGCCACAGTTCCACCAGGCCCGCAACGGCCATCACCGCGGCGCCGATCAGGAACGACCACATCACCTCGCTGCGCTGACCGGACTCGATCAGCTGGCCGAACAGCAGCGGCCCGCTGATGCCACCGATCCCGGTGCCGACTGCGTAGAAGAACGCGATCGCCAGCGCCCTGGTCTCCATCGGGAAGATCTCGCTGACGGTCAGGTAGGCGGCGCTGGCACCCGCCGAAGCCAGAAAGAACACCGCAGCAAGCACGCCGATGAACGTCCACACGCCGCCGGTCTGCGTCACGAACAAAACCGCAAGGACAACGGCCACGACAGCGGAACCGATGTACGACACGGTGATCATCGGCTTGCGGCCGACGGTGTCGAAGAACCGTCCGAGCACCAGCGGCCCGAAAAAGTTGCTCACTGCCCACAGAA
>DASQRI010000547.1:0-6170 GCA_035642975.1 Mycobacterium sp. | reverse complement strand
GACTCAGGTCCTGTCGCCGGAGTTGCTACGACCCGGAATGTTTCGAGTAGAAAACATTAAAGTACTACGACATGCCCATCCGGGATCCACAATCGGCGTCCGCTGCGATCGCGGAGATCGCCGCCGGTTCGTGGGGTGCGTGATGCAATTCTGGTCTGGCACACCGTTTATGGAGACGAGCGAGGCGTTGGCGATTGCCCGCATGCTCGACGAAGCCGGGTATGACGGCGTAATCTGCGCCGATCATCTGATCTACCCGCGCAACCTGACCTCGCCCTACCCGTCACCGGCCGGGCGGCCACCGTGGCCGCCCGAGACGGCCTGGCCGGATTCGTGGATCCTGATCGGTGCGATGTCGTCGATCACCCGTCGGCTGCGCTTCTCCAACGCCGTCTACGTCGCTCCGGCTCGTCCGCTGGTGGAGGTCGCCAAACAGGTGGCGACCGCGTCGGTCATTTCCCGCGGTCGAGTGTCGTTGGCTGTCGGCGCCGGCTGGATGCGCGAGGAATTCGACCTGCTGGGGCAGGATTTCGGCACCCGCGGAAAACGGCTCGACGAGATGATCCCGGCCTTGCGCGCACTGTGGCAGGGCGGTTGGGTGTCGTGGAGCGGTCGCTACTACCAGGTGCCCGAGCTGATGCTCGAGCCACACCCGCCCACGCCGGTGCCCATTCTGTGCGGCGGCGAATCGGAGGCGGCACTACGCCGGGCCGCCTTGCTGTGCGACGGGTGGGTGGGCACCGCCTACGCCTGGGACGACGCGGTCGGCTACGTGCAGAAGCTGACCGCGTTGCGGCGCGAGTACGGGCGCGAGGACGAACCGTTCGAGATCATGCTGGCGCTGCTCGAGATGCCGTCGGTTGATCTGTACCGGCATGCCGAAGACCTTGGGATCACGGCGGTGATGTGCGCGCCGTGGATGAGCGAGGGCGCCGAGCCGGGCGACCAGGATCGCTGTCGCGGCGCCATCGAGCGATTCGCCGAGAACGTGATCGCCAAGTGCCGCTAGTGCTTAGAACTTGTGCGGGACGTCGTTGATCAGGCCGCCGTCCATGACGAATTCCGCGCCGGTGGCGTAAGAGGATTCGTCGCTGGCCAGGAATACCACGAAGCTGGCGACCTCCCCCGAGACGCCGGGACGGCCGAGTGGCACCGTGACCATGTCGTCGGGGAAGTGCTTGGTCATCGGGGTGCGGATGAAGCCGGGGTGGATGGAGTTGACCCGGATGTTGTGCGGGGCCAGTTCGAGGGCGGCGGATTTGGACAGGCCGCGCACCGCCCACTTGGAGGCGACATACGGGTGCACCATGACGGCGCCGCGCAGGCCCTCGATCGACGAGACGTTGATGATAGAGCCACCCCCGGCGGCCTTCATCGCCTCGACCGAGGCCTGGATGCCGTGGAAGGTGCCGTTCAGGTTGACGTCGATGACCTTGTTCCACTTGTCCACATTGAACTGTCCCAGCTGACCCAAGGCCACAACGCCCGCGTTGTTCACCAACACGTTGAGCTTGCCGAAGTCGCTGACCGCGGTGGACACCGCGGCCTCCCACTCGTCGGGCTGGGTGACGTCGAGGTGGACATAGCGCGCGGCCTCACCGATCTCATCGGCAAGCGCCTTGCCCTCGTCGTCGAGGATGTCGCCGATCACGACCTTGCCGCCCTCGGCGACCAGCGCCCGCGCATGGGCGGCCCCCATTCCCCGAGCGCCGCCGCTGATCAGTGCAACTTTTCCATCCACGCGTCCCATGACGCGTCAGGCTACCGCAGCGGGGGGTGAAATTAGAACTTGTTCCACCGCAGGGGCACGTTGCCCGAGCGCGCCCGTCGCGTCCGCGCGCTGGGAAATAATCGCACGATGAGCGTCGTGACCTCGTTACTCCCCGCGTGCAGCGGGTTTCTGTTGGCGGTGTTGTGGATGGACCTCATTTTCGACGCGCAGGTCCTCCGCCGCGGAAGTGCCGGTGGCGACCTGCCCGAGGCCGTGCTGGCTTCCATTGCCGGCTACTACCGCCGTGCGGTCACCGAATCGCGGCCCATGAGCCGGCTCATCGCTCTCGTCATGCTGGTGCTGCTCGCGGCGTTGGCCTTCCGAGCGGCCCGAGGCCACGACCCCGGCTGGCTGGTCGTGCTGTCGGCTGTGCTCGCCGGGACGCCGATCCTGTTAGCACTGACGCGAACGGTTCCCAACGCGGCCCGGCTCGGCAGCCGTTCGGACAGCGCGACCGATCAAAGCGCCCTGGCGCGGTCCATCGGGCGTGATCACCTGGTGTGCGCCGGCTGCGTGCTGGCCTTCCTGATCTTGTGGGTCACCCACCGCGGACCGGGATGACCCGCCCCGGGTGGTCACATCGGGGACAATTCGTACTAAACTAGAACACGTTCCAGTTAGCCTGGGTCGCCAGCAAGCAAACCAGTAAGGAATCAGGCATGCACACTCCCATCTGCGACGAACTCGGCATCGAGTTTCCGATCTTCGCGTTCACTCACTGCCGCGATGTCGTCGTCGCGGTGAGCAAGGCCGGTGGTTTCGGTGTGCTGGGGGCGGTCGGCTTCACCCCCGACCAGCTGGAGATCGAGCTGAAGTGGATCGACGAGAACATCGGCGACCACCCGTACGGGGTGGACATCGTGATCCCGAACAAGTACGAGGGCATGGACTCCCAGCTGTCCGGCGAGGAGCTCGCCGAGACGCTACGCAAGATGGTGCCCCAAGAGCATTTGGACTTCGGGAAGAAGATCCTCGCCGACCACGGCGTCCCGATCGAGGACAGCGATGGCGACAGCCTGCAGCTGCTCGGGTGGACCGAGGCGACGGCCACCCCGCAGGTCGAGGTGGCGTTGAAGCACCCGAAGGTGAAGATGATCGCCAACGCGCTCGGCACTCCCCCGGCAGAGATGATCAACCACATCCACGAGTCTGGACTCAAGGTGGCCGCGCTGTGCGGGTCGCCGTCGCAGGCACGCAAGCATGCCGACGCGGGAGTGGACATCATCATCGCCCAGGGCGGCGAGGCCGGCGGGCACTGCGGCGAAGTGGGCTCAATCGTGCTGTGGCCGCAGGTGGTCAAGGAGGTCGCGCCGGTGCCGGTGCTGGCGGCCGGTGGTATCGGCAGCGGTCAGCAGATCGCGGCGGCGTTGGCGCTGGGTGCCCAAGGGGCATGGACCGGCTCGCAGTGGCTGATGGTCGAGGAATCCTCGAACACGCCGGTGCAGCAGGAGGCGTACGTCAAGGCGGGCAGCCGCGACACCGTCCGCAGCCGTTCGTTCACCGGCAAACCGGCCCGGATGTTGCGCAACGACTGGACCGAGGCCTGGGAGCGGCCGGACAACCCGAAGCCGCTCGATATGCCGTTGCAGTACATGGTCTCCGGCATGGCGGTACGAGCTACCAACCGGTACCCGAACGAGTCCGTCGACGTGGCGTTCAACCCCGTCGGTCAGGTTGTCGGGCAGTTCACCAAAGTGGAGAAGACCTCGACCGTCATCGAGCGGTGGGTGCAGGAGTATCTCGAAGCGACGAGCAGGCTCGACGAACTCAACGAGGCGGCCGCCGTCTGAGCATCGGCCGGGCCCTTCTAACTTCTTGGGTGGTTCCTTTCAAATCGCCGGAGCTCTGCCGAGACTGACCAGGACGGTGTGAGTCGTTCCCGACGGATCAATGAAGGTGAGGGCTATCGGGTCACCTGGCGGGTAGGACGCCGCCAACCTGCGAACGTAGGTCGGCTCATTTCGTGAGCGTTTAATGGATGGCGCTGCCGCCGCGCCACTGATCCCACGGCACGGTCCAATCTCCGCCTTGCGACAACTGGACCGGGGGGCCACCGGTGTTGCGGATCTCGACGACATCGCCGGGCACCGAGAAGTCGAAGAACCACCTCGCGTTGTCGGCGTTGAGGTTTAGGCAGCCATGGGAAGTGTCGGTGTGGCCCTGCGCCCACACCGTCGCGTCGAGCTGATGCAGGTAGATGCCATCGGTGCTGATCCGGGTCGCGTAGTTGATGGTTTCGCGGTAGCCCAGACGGGAGTTCTTGGGCAGCCCGAAGGTCGACGAATCCATGACCACCGGATTGCCCTTGTCCAACACGGTGTAGATGCCCGGCGGCGTCCAAAAGGACAGGGTATGACCGTCAACCTGTTGGGTGCCACCCATTCCCATCGATGTCGGCATGGCGCGCACCAGGTGTCCGTTGTCGAAGACACTGACTTGTTTGGTTTTATCATCAGCGATCGATACGTGTGCATCACCGATTTTGAAGGACACTTTGGTATCTTCCTGACCGAAAAGACCGTTCCCCAAGGCGATTCCGTAGATTTTCGCCTCGGCGGTGACGCTCGTATGCGGGGAGTAGTAGTGCTCGGGACGCCAGTGGGCCGTCTGGTTGTCAACCCAATGCCACGACCCGGACACCGGTGGCGACGTTGTCACCGTCAACCGTCGTTCCGCGGTGGCCCGATCCGCGATCGGCTCGTCGAATTGCGCGACGATGACCGTTCCCACGCCGTAGGTTCCGCCGTCTTGCAGCGCTGCCTCCGACAGGCTGGTGAACGACACCTTGGTCTGATTCGACGGCATGAGCGTGGCGAACTGCGAGACCTGCGTCGCGGGGACACCTCCTGCTCCCCGAGTGGCAACAGTCAGGGTGTAGGTGCGCCCATAGCCGAGCGGCTGCACCGGATGCCACACCAGGTGATCCGGAGTCAACACGCCGGCGACGGGCTTACCTGCGTCGTTGACCATCCGCACCCCGGTCAACGTTCCGGACGAGGCTGTCACCGATACCGGCTCAAGCGGATCGACGCCGCGCGCATGGGATGCCGGACGAAACGTCAGCCGCGCAGGTCCCTGCGATGCAGCAGCGCCGACTGTCGGTGCGCAACCGCCTCGACAGGGCGGGCCCCAGCCGACAACGCCCACCCCGAGCGCGCCGGTGACCACGAGGGCGCCCGCCAGCCCGCGCCGAAACCACTTGTGCTGGCTCCAATCTGGAATCCCCACGTCGGTAGAGGTCCCTCCTGCGATGAGACGGCGGCGACGCACCGGGAATGGTGGTGACCTTCCGTACCCCGCTTGCGGGTAGACGCAAACGTTGACACCGCGGCGACTTCACACTGCCGTTAGCGCGGGAGTCTGTTTCATGGCGGTGAGCCGCCGGTAGGTCCAGACTTGGAGATCCATCTGCACGCTGGGTTGCAGTCTTGGCCAGATCGGCACGCCCGATTCGCCAACGCCGGTAGTCAAAAGTTAACTACTGAGGCCTCACGCCTATCGGCTAGAGCAGACAAAGCAGATGCTTGTGTAAGCCTACTTTTCGATCTCATCGTCGGCGCCGCCGCCGGTGAAGACCTCTCTGGCTCGCTCGACCGCGTAGGTCGCGATATCCAGCGAGTTGTGGACGATGTCACCAGTGCCGCCGGCGATGTCACCTTTGATGATGTGACCGGCGTTCTCGACGATGTCCGATGACCGCTCGACGGCGTTCTGCACGATGTCGCGGGCCGCGTCGATCGCATCCTTGGGCTTGAAAGCCATGACTATCTCCTGGGTCCTGTGATCAGCCGGTCTGGCCGGTGTCTGAGGGGAAGCCGCCGCCGGTACCGTTCGGGAACCCGCCGCCGGTCAGCTGACCAACCTGCCAGCCGTGTTCGGTGCACAGCATCGGCAGCCCGTCGGGCGTCTGGGCCGACGACCCGCGCGGGTTGTCGCATTTAGCACCGACTTGCTGAACTCCGTACAGCGGGTAGGTGATCACCCAAAATCCCGATTGCGCCGCCGGGAACTGGTTGACGATGAAGTGGCACGCCTCGGCCTGACCGCCCGGACCGCGTCCGAAGATGAACCGCTCGTAGTTGTCGCAGGGTGCACCCGCCGACGCGTCGTAGTTCATGCCCGGCACGTCGCCGTCGTAATGCCCATTGTCGGCGATGGCGGCCGGCGCCAAGCCGATGGCTGCTCCCGTGATCGCAGCGGCGATGACCAGTTCGCGAATCATGACCCACCTTCGATGTCGCGTCCCCAGGGCCATTCCTCGCCCCCGGCGACCTGGAGGCAAGCATAGTCAGTGCCGCCGGTGCCACAAGGTGGTTTTGCGTGGCCGCGTTGTGCACGCCCCGTTACTGGTCAGCGGGACGGTAAGTACAGATCAGGACACCGGTAGCGGTCGTTCTCG
>DASQRI010000546.1:0-5635 GCA_035642975.1 Mycobacterium sp. | reverse complement strand
CAGATTGCCGGATTGAGCAGGTGGTCAGCGGATTCCGGCGAGACCGTGGGCGAGCGCTTAGCCGGCATCGTGTCGATGGCGATGGGGTATGAGCCCGAGGACCTGCCCTGGGAGGTGCCGCTGATCGAGCTCGGCCTGGATTCGATGATGGCTGTGCGGATCAAGAACCGCGTCGAGTACGACTTCGACCTGCCCCCGATCCAGCTACAGGCGGTCCGTGACGCCAACCTCTACAACGTCGAAAAGATCATCGAGTACGCGATCGAGCACCGCGACGAGGTGCAGGACCTGCACGAGCACCAGAAGACGCAGACCGCCGACGAGATCGCCAAAGAGCAGGCGGCGATGTTGTCCGGCGCGACACCAGCTTCGGTCACCGCACCCGCTCCGGAGCCGCAGGCCGCACCGGAGACGCAAGCCGACGCCCCGGCATCGGACCTGCCGGTCCCGCCGCCGCCGACCAACCCGGCCGGCCCGTCTGCTGCTGCCGCGCAACCGAGCCTGGCGGCTGCCGCCCAGGTGCTCAACCAGCAGGCCGTCGCCGATGCGCTGGGTGCCGATGTGCCGCCTCGCGACGCCGCTGAGCGGGTCACCTTCGCGACCTGGGCCATCGTCACCGGCAAGTCGCCGGGCGGCATCTTCAACGCGCTGCCCAAGCTGGACGCCGCCGCCACCACTAAGATGGCGCAGCGGCTGTCCGAGCGTGCGGAGGGTGAGATCACCCCGGCCGACGTGCAGGCCGCGTCGACCATCGAAGAGCTCGCGACCACCGTCCGCGACTTCCTGGAGGCCGGTCAGATCGACGGCTTCGTGCGCACCATCCGCGCCAGGCCCGAAGGCTCTACCAAGGCACCGGTTTTCGTGTTCCACGCCGCGGGCGGGTCGACGGTCGTTTACGAGCCGCTGCTTAGCCGCCTACCGGCCGATACCCCGATGTACGGTTTCGAGCGCGTCGAGGGAACCATCGAAGAACGCGCCGCCGTGTATGTGCCGAAGCTTCGTGAGTTGCAGGGCAACGGGCCGTTCATCCTGGCGGGCTGGTCGCTCGGTGGGGCGCTGGCTTATGCCTGCGCGATCGGGTTGAAACAGCAGGGCTGCGAGGTCCCGTTCGTCGGGCTGATCGACGCGGTGATGCCCGGGGAACCGATCCTGCAGACCAAGGAAGAGACCCGCCGGCGCTGGGACCGCTACGCACGGTTCGCCGAGCGGACCTTCAACGTCCAGGTCCCCGAAATCCCTTACGAGTATCTCGAAACGCTCGACGACGAGGGCCAGGTCAAGTTCGTCCTCGAGGCGATCAGCCAGAGCGGGGTGCAGATCCCCGGCGGGATCATCGAGCATCAACGCACGTCCTACCTGGACCAGCGGGCAATCGACACCGCTGAGTACAAGCCGTACGACGGGCACGTCACCTTGTACATGGCCGACCGCTACCACGACGACGCGATCACGTTCGAGCCCGCGTATGCCACCCGCAAGCCGGACGGCGGATGGGGCGAGTACGTTGCCGACTTGGAGGTCGTGCCGATCGGCGGCGAGCACATCCAGGCTATCGACGAGCCGATCATCGCCAAGGTGGGCGCGCATATGACCCAGGCGCTCAACAAGATTGAGGCAGAGAAGAAAGAGGCCTAAGTGACCACCAAGACCACCGCCGAGCTGCTGGCCGAACTGCGCGAAAAGCTGGAGCTGGCAAAGGAACCTGGTGATCCGAAGGCAATCGCACGGCGGGACAAGAAGGGCATCCCAAGCGCCCGCGCCCGTATCCACGCGCTCGTTGACCCGGGCAGTTTCTTGGAGATTGGGGCACTGGCACGCACGCCGGGTGACCCCAATGCGCTTTACGGTGATGGCGTGGTCACCGGGCACGGCCGGATCAACGGCCGGCCGGTCGCGGTGTTCAGTCACGACCAGACGGTGTTCCAGGGCTCGGTCGGCGAGATGTTCGGACGCAAAGTGGCCAAGCTGATGGAGTGGGTGGCAATGGTCGGGTGCCCGATCGTCGGCATCAACGACTCCGCCGGTGCCCGCATCCAGGACGCGGTGACGTCGCTGGCGTGGTACGCCGAGCTGGGCCGCCGGCACGAGATGTTACGCGGCTTGGTCCCTGAGATCTCGTTGATTTTCGGGAAATGCGCTGGCGGAGCGGTTTATTCGCCGATCCAGACCGATCTTGTGGTGGCGGTGCGCGATCAGGGCTACATGTTCATCACCGGCCCCGATGTGATCAAGGACGTCACCGGTGAGGACGTGACCTTCGACGAACTCGGCGGCGCCGACACGCAGGCGCAGCGCGGCAACATTCACAAGGTGGTCGAGGACGAGGCGGCCGCCTACCAGTACGTCCGCGACTACCTGTCGTTCTTGCCCGCCAACACTTTTGATGACGCGCCGATCGTCAACCCGGGCCTGGAGCCGGAGATCACCCCGCACGACCTCGAGCTGGACTCGATCGTGCCGGACAGCGACAACATGGGCTACGACATGCACGAGATCCTGGTGCGGATCTTCGACGACGGTGACGTCCTCGAGATCGCCGACCAGCGCGGCCCCGCGATGATCACCGCTTTCGCCCGAGTGGACGGGCGCCCGGTCGGGGTGATCGCCAACCAGCCGATGGTGCTGTCTGGAGCGGTCGACAACGAGGCGTCGGACAAAGCGGCCAGCTTCATCCGATTCTGCGACTCCTACAATCTGCCGCTGGTCTTCGTCGTCGACACCCCCGGCGCGATGCCGGGCGTGGCGGAAGAGAAGGGCGGCATCATCAAGCGCGGCGGGCGGTTCTTCAATGCGATCGTCGAGGCCGACGTGCCTAAGGTGACCGTGATCATCCGTAAGGCCTACGGCGGTGGCTACGCCGTGATGGGCTCCAAGCAGCTGTCGGCGGATCTGAATTTCGCCTGGCCCACCGCACGCATCGCGGTGATCGGCGCCGATGGTGCGGCGCAGTTGCTGATGAAGCGGTTCCCCGACCCGACCACGCCCGAGGCGCAGGCCATCAAAAAAGACTTCATCGAAGGTTACAACCTGAACCTGGCGATCCCGTGGACTGCGGCCGAGCGTGGATACATCGACGGGGTGATTCAGCCGCACGAGACCCGGCTGCTACTGCGCCGGTCGCTGCACCTGCTGCGTGACAAGCAGATTCACTGGCGTGTGCAGCGCAAGCACGGCCTGATTCCGCTCTAAACAGGCGTGATGATGTCGGACGAGTAGAACTCGGCCGGCGTCTGTGAATACGGGCTCGGCCGCTGGATGGATACCCAAACGCCGGTGGTGCCCGGCCGGATGCTGTCCTGCACGGTGGTTGTCGCCTGACCCCCTCCATCGCTGTCGAGACCGCCAACGGCGACGCCGGGACCCGCCGAGCCACACGGTGAATTC
The DNA here is from genome assembly GCA_035642975.1 of Mycobacterium sp. Classification (GTDB taxonomy): domain Bacteria; phylum Actinomycetota; class Actinomycetes; order Mycobacteriales; family Mycobacteriaceae; genus Mycobacterium. Next base: position 2,251 of record DASQRI010000546.1, on the reverse strand, counting down.
GCTGCTCGAGGTGCTTGGATCAGCCTGACTTCGTAATGGGTACCGGGCGCGCTGGGGTTCACCAGATGTACTTCTGCGGTCACCGTGCCACCGGTAGCGTGCACAACCGCCGAGGTTGTGGCATCGTTCTGCCCCCCGGCGGCGGGGATTAGGCTGAAGTCGCAAGCGCGCCAGGTACTCGCCAGCGCAACTGAGGTTCCGCCGGTCGGAGCCGCTGCTGCCACAGCGGGATTCAACGCGGATACCGCCACAAATGCTGCGGGAATTGCATGACGGGCCAGCGCGGGAATCGTTAATGACATTCTGTCAATTATCCCGGCTGAATCACCCCCCGACGACGATCGAGCAGGAGAGATGCCTTACAGCTGAGGCATCAATGTGACGCGCAGCACTGCCGCTCCGGCTAGGCGTGCTTACCGGAGTCCTTTGACTCCCGTTGAACTTTTTCGCCGGTCTCGGTGGACTCGCGGAGCTCCTTCTTCGTCTTCGCGGCCTCGTCGGCCAACTCGTCGATGGATTCGTCGCCTTCTTCAGCGCGCACGGTCATCTCCCCCTCCGCTGATGGTTGCATTGCGGGAGGGCTACCCGTGATCGGCCGTGCCGAATCAACCCGAGTGGTCGCAATAGTTCGTAGTACGATCTAATTTAGATCGTAACAAGAACTATTGCCAAAGGCGTCGAGGAGGACTTTCATGTATGCAGCTGTGGTCACGACGTTCGACGCGCCGCCGTCATACCAGGAATTTCCCACCCCGACGCCGAATGACTCCGACGAGGTGCTCGTGGATGTCGTCGCCTCCGGTCTGCATCGGCGGGTCCGCTCCGAGGCGAACGGATCGCACTACACCAGCACCGGCGACCTCCCGCTGGTGCCCGGTGTCGACGGGGTGGGACGGATGCCCGACGGAACACTGCGTTACTTCGCGCTTGGCGACACCACGTCGGGCGCCATGGCCGAGCAGACGGTGATCGACCTGCGCCGGAGTTTCGCGCTGCCCGAGGGCACCGACCCGGTGTTGGTGGCCGCGGCGATGAACCCGGCGATGTCGTCGTGGGTTGCGCTGCGACGACGGATCAGCTTTCAGGCCGGCCAGACCGTGCTGGTGCTGGGCGCCACCGGGAGCTCGGGGCAGATGGCCGTTCAGGTGGCCAAGCGGCTCGGCGCGGGTCGCGTCATCGCCGCCGGACGCAATCCGCCACGGCTGGCTGAACTGCCCAGACTCGGCGCCGACGCCGTCGTGCGGCTCGGCGACAGCCCCGGGCTCGGCGAGGTGGCCGCCGACGTCGATGTCGTCATCGACTACCTGTGGGGGCAGGTCACCGTCGACGCGATGATCGCGATCGCGACCAACCGCGTCGACGACACCCGCCCGCTCAGCTGGATCGAGATCGGCGCGGTCGCCGGACCGACCGCCGCGATCCCGTCGGCGGCACTGCGCGCCCTGCCGCTGCAGATCGTCGGAAGCGGGCAAGGCTCGGTTTCCACCGCCGGCATCCTGGCCGAACTGCCTGCCCTGGTCGGCGAAATCGGCAGCGGCGCCTTACGTATCGATGTCCGCGTTGTTCCGCTTCGCGATGTCGCGTCGGCCTGGCAGGACACCGGCAGCGCCGAGCGGATTGTGCTGACTCCCTAGAAAGAACTGGGCGGCAGTGGCCAAAGCCATTGCCGCCCAGCCAGGTTCAGATATTATTCGGATGCCTTCTGGCGAGCCTCGGCTGCCTTCTCGGCGGCGCGTGAGGCCTCGGCCTCGGCCTCTTTCTTGGCCACGTCACGCTGAGCCTTGGCCTTGTCCTGCTGAGCGCGACCCTCCTCGCGCAGACCATCGCGGTTGGTGACGATGCCGATGATCTCCTTGGCCTTGCCCTTGACGTCCTCGACGACGCCCAGGATCGCTTCTTCGGGTCCACTGCGGCTCATGCTTTTCCTTTCACTTGGGGGATGTTGGTGTCCGTACCCCGTGCCGGGCGCTTCGGAACCGATCTGTCGTCCGATAAGGCTGTGACAGTGATCACGTCCGCCGGCGACGCCGTGCGCAGGACTCGCCGGGCTCGGTCCGATTGCCCGGCTCCTTCTCACGCCGCTGCGCGGCCTGCATCGTCGCCGGGCTAAGGCTTGATCCGAATCTTGCCCGGCGAATACCAGCCGAAATGGGTGGCGGTACCGAGATCCAGTTGCGCGGGCGGGGCGTCGACCAGCGTGTCGAACTTGCGCAGCGAGCCCCAGTCGCGGGCCCAGTCGTGCGACAGGTAG
>DASQRI010000545.1:0-9686 GCA_035642975.1 Mycobacterium sp. | reverse complement strand
CGGCGGCGGTGGTGGGAACTACCGCGGCGGTGGCGGCGGTGGTGGTGGTGGCGTCGGTGCCCCACCCGGTGGTGGCGGTGGCTTCCGCGGCCGTCCGGGGGGAGGTGGCGGCGGTGGCCGTCCCGGTCAGCGCGGTGGCGCGGCCGGCGCGTTCGGCCGTCCCGGCGGCGCCCCGCGGCGCGGTCGCAAGTCCAAGCGGGCGAAACGCGCCGAGTACGAGAACATGCAGGCGCCGGTCGTCGGTGGCGTGCGGTTGCCGCACGGCAACGGCGAGACGATCCGGCTGGCCCGCGGCGCGTCGCTGAGCGACTTCGCCGAGAAGATCGACGCGAACCCGGCCGCGCTGGTGCAGGCGCTGTTCAACCTCGGCGAGATGGTGACGGCGACTCAGTCGGTCGGCGACGAGACGCTCGAGTTGCTGGGCAGCGAGATGAACTACACCGTCCAGGTCGTCAGCCCCGAGGACGAAGACCGCGAGCTGCTGCAATCCTTCGACCTGACCTACGGCGAAGACGAAGGCACCGAAGAGGACCTGCAGACCCGTCCGCCGGTGGTGACCGTGATGGGTCACGTCGACCACGGTAAAACCCGACTGCTGGACACCATCCGGAATGCCAGCGTCCGCGAAGCCGAGGCAGGTGGGATCACCCAGCACATCGGTGCCTACCAGGTGTCCGTCGACCTCGACGGCACCGAGCGGCCGATCACCTTCATCGACACCCCGGGCCACGAGGCGTTCACCGCCATGCGGGCCCGCGGTGCCAAGGCCACCGACATCGCGATCCTGGTGGTCGCTGCCGACGACGGCGTCATGCCGCAGACGGTGGAGGCCATCAACCACGCGCAGGCGGCCGATGTGCCGATCGTGGTGGCGGTCAACAAGATTGACAAGGAGGGCGCCGACCCGGCAAAGATTCGCGGCCAGCTCACCGAATACGGTTTGGTGGCAGAGGATTTAGGTGGCGACACGATGTTCGTGGACATCTCGGCGAAGGTCGGCACCAACATCGAGGCGCTGGAGGAGGCGGTGCTGTTGACCGCCGACGCCGCTCTGGACCTGCGGGCCAACCCCGACATGGAAGCCCAGGGTGTGGCGATCGAGGCGCACCTGGACCGCGGTCGCGGACCGGTGGCCACCGTGCTGATCCAGCGCGGCACGCTGCGGGTGGGCGACTCGATCGTCGCGGGCGATGCCTACGGGCGCGTCCGCCGGATGGTCGACGAGCACGGCGAGGACGTCCACGAGGCTCTCCCCTCGCGGCCGGTCCAGGTCATCGGCTTCACCTCGGTGCCCGGCGCCGGTGACAACCTGCTGGTGGTCGACGAGGACCGGATTGCCCGTCAGATCGCCGATCGCCGCAGTGCACGCAAGCGCAACGCGCTGGCCGCGCGCTCCCGCAAGCGCATCAGCCTGGACGACCTGGATGCCGCGCTGAAGGAGACGTCGCAACTCAACCTGATCCTGAAGGGCGACAATTCCGGCACCGTGGAGGCGCTGGAGGAAGCGCTGCTGGGCATCGAGATCGACGACGAGGTGGAACTGCGCGTCATCGACCGCGGCGTCGGTGGCGTCACCGAGACCAACGTCAACCTGGCGTCGGCATCGGACGCGATCATCATCGGGTTCAACGTGCGCGCCGAGGGCAAGGCGACCGAGCTGGCCAACCGCGAAGGCGTGGACATTCGGTACTACTCGGTGATCTACCAGGCCATCGACGAGATCCAGAGTGCGCTCAAGGGCATGCTCAAGCCGATTTACGAAGAGCACCAGCTGGGGCGTGCCGAGATCCGGGCGCTGTTCCGGTCGTCGAAGGTTGGCATCATCGCCGGCTGCCTGGTCACCTCGGGCATTGTGCGCCGCAACGCCAAGGCCCGGTTGCTGCGGGACAATATCGTGGTCGCCGACAACCTCACGGTCTCCTCCTTGCGACGGGAGAAGGACGACGTCACCGAGGTCCGCGACGGATACGAATGTGGTCTGACGCTGACCTACTCCGACCTCAAAGAGGGTGACGTCATCGAGACCTACGAGCTGGTTGAGAAGGAACGCGTCTGACGATGAGTCCCGACAAGCTGAACTCGCGGCATGGCTGACCCGGCCCGGGCCCGCCGACTGTCCAAGCGGATCTCCGAGATCGTGGCGTCGGCGATCGAGTACGAGATCAAAGACCCGGGGCTGGCCGGCGTGACGATCGTCGACGCCAAGTTGTCCGGTGACCTGCACGACGCGACGTTGTACTACACGGTGATGGGCTCGACATTGAATGACGACCCCGATTACGACGGCGCGGCCGCAGCGCTGGAACGCGCAAAGGGTGTGCTGCGCACCAAGGTCGGTGCCGGCACCGGCGTGCGGTTCACCCCGACATTGACATTCACCCGGGACACGGTGTCTGACTCCGTGCAGCGGATGGAGGAGTTGCTGGCGCGCGCCCGTGCCGCCGACGCCGATGTAGCTCGAGTTCGCGAGGGAGCCAAGCCGGCCGGCGACGCCGATCCCTATCGGGCGTCCGGCGACGATGCGGACCTGGGGGCACCATCTGCTAGCGGGGAAAGCGCCGGTGACGACCATCAACCCCAAGACTGAATCAACCGATACAGCGCGGCGCGTCGACGCCGCCGGTGCCGCGGATGTGGTGTCCGCCGCCGCCACGGTTTCCGTGGTCTGCCACGTCCATCCCGACGCCGACACGATCGGCGCCGGGTTGGCGCTGGCCCTGGTGCTGGACCGGTGCGGCAAGGCCGTCCAAGTCAGCTTCGCGGCGCCGGCAGCACTTCCGGAGTCGCTGCGGTCGCTGCCCGGCGGCCGGCTCCTGGTCGACCCGAACACGATGCGTCGAGATGTCGATCTGGTTGTGACCGTTGACATTCCGAGTATCAACCGGCTGGGCGACCTGCGCGATATGGCCGACGCCGGGCAGGAAGTGCTGGTGATCGACCATCACGCGTCGAATCAGCTGTTCGGCACCGTCAATTTCGTCGAGCCGTCGGCGGATTCCACCACCATGATGGTGGCCGAGCTGCTCGACGCGTGGGGCCAGCCGATCGACGCCGATGTGGCGTACTGCCTGTACGCGGGGCTGACCACCGATACCGGGTCGTTCCGGTGGGCCAGCGCGCGAGCATATCGGCTGGCCGCGCGGCTGGTCGAGCTCGGCATCGACAACGCCGCGATCAGCAGGTCGCTGATGGACACTCATCCCTTCGCCTGGCTGGCGCTGCTGTCCCGCGTGTTGGGATCGGCGCAGCTGTTGCCCGACGCCGCCGGCGGCGGCGGTCTGGTGTATGCCGTTGTGGGAAACCACGAGTGGGTCAACGCGCGCCCGGAAGAAGTGGAAAGCATCGTCGACATCGTCCGCACCACCCAGCAAGCCGAGGTGGCGGCGGTGTTCAAAGAAATCGCGCCAGAGCAATGGTCGGTGTCGATGCGGGCAAAGGCCGCAGTGGATCTCGCGGCTGTCGCCTCGACGTTCGGCGGCGGCGGTCACAAGCTGGCCGCGGGTTACTCGACCACCGGTTCGGTCGACGACGTGGTGGCGACGCTGCGCGCCGCTCTGGGCTGAGCAAGCCGGGCCAACCGTGGCTACTTCGGCGCAGCTGCTCATTGCGGTCACAATGGTGAGCTGACGGCAGCGATCGCCCGAAAGGCTGACAGCGCGATGTGGAACGCAGGTCTCGAGTTTGGTGTGCTGGGACCACTGCAGATGATCGCTCACGGCGGCCCGGTGCCGCTGGGTGCACCGAAGCAGCGCGCGGTGCTGGCCATGCTGGTGCTCAACCGCAACCGGCCGGTGTCGGTCGACTCGCTGATCGATGCGGTATGGGACCAACTGCCGGTACCGGCGGCACGGACGAGCATCCATTCCTACGTGTCCCGGCTGCGCGGGCTGGTCGGCGCCGCCGGGCTTGACGCCAACCAGGTGCTGGCCAGCGCGCCGCCGGGGTATCAACTCAGCGTCGCTGACGCCAACTGTGATCTGGGGCGTTTCATCAGCGAGAAGACCGCCGGCGTCCATGCCGCCGCCGCGGGCCGCTTCGAACAAGCCAGCAATCATCTGTCGGCCGCGTTGGCCGAATGGCGCGGGCCGGTGCTGGACGACCTTCGCGACTTCGCCTTCGTGGACAACTTCGCCACCGCGCTGTCGGAGGTCAAAGTCGTGGCCCACACCGCCATGGCCGAAGCCGAGATCGCCTGCGGACGCGCCGACGGCGTGATCGGCATCCTGGAGAGGCTTACCGCCGAACATCCCTTCCGGGAACTGTTGTGGGCCCAGCTGATCACCGCCTACTACGTCGTCGAGCGCCAATCCGACGCCCTCGACACCTACCGGCGACTCAAGGCGAACCTGGCCGAAGAACTCGGCATCGACCCCGGCCCCACGGTCAACGCCCTGCACGAGCGAATCCTGCGGCAGGAGCCGCTGGACACCAAACACACCGCTCAGACCACCGCCCAACACAGCGTCGTCGATCTGAGCCCGCACACCGGCACGGCGGTCGGCCGATCGGCCATCGCCGAACTGCGGGGCAAAGACGGCCAGCGCCACCGGCTGGACGCGTCAACCCGAATCGGGCGCCGGCCTGACAACGACATCGTTCTCGACGACGACGATGTCAGCCGCTATCACGCCGTGATCATCGACACCGGAGGCAGTTTCGTGATCAGCGACCTACGGTCGACCAACGGCATCTTGGTGCACGGCAGGCGAATCCGGACCAGCGCCACTCTCACCGACGGTGACCAAATCCGCATCGGCGGCTACCAGTTCGTCTTCGAGATCATCCCGCGCTGAGCCGCCGTCCGGCGGCCGGCGACGGACGCAAGAATTCGGCAAGGGGCCGGCTGCAAGCTTGTGATGTCGGAAACGCAACCGACCCCAGGCGAAGGATCGACATTCGGCCCGGGAATCAATTGCCAGGAGGCATGACCACCATGAATGCCAACATCGCCCGGACAGACACTGGGACCAAGAAGGCTGCCAAGCTGCGCGTCGCCGCAGCTTCCGTATTGGCCGCCATCGGGCTGTCCATCCTCGGGTCGCTTGCGCCGGCTGTGGCGTCCGCCGATCCGTGGGTGCCGCACAGCGGACCGCTGCACCCGATCCGTCACTACGCCGCGGACGTGCTGCACCCCGTCTGGAGTGTCACCCACCCGGTCCGCGCCACGGTGCCCTGATCGTCCAGACCACCCCGGCTGCAGTCTGCCCCGTTTCCTCCTCCTCGGAGACGGGGCAGACTGCCATTGTTCAACGCACTTGGGCGCGTCCGCGCTGCAGCACGGCCTCGCGGTTGGCGGCGATGTCGTCACCGCTGGTTCGGAATTCGCGTGCGGCGGTGGCTTCCAGCCACAGCCCCGCACTGGTGTGTGAATCGTCGATGCGGTGGTAGGACGCCAGCAGCGCCCGCACCGCGTTCTGATTGTTGCCGACGATGGCCGACGCGACCTTGCGCGCCGCGGCCAGCAACTCGTCGTGCGGCACCACCTCGGTGACCAACCCGGCCCGCAGCGCGTCGTCAGCGGAGAGGTAGTCCCCGGTCAAACTCATCCGACGAGCCAGGCCGATGCCCACTTTCTGCGGCAGCCGCACGCTGAGACCCCACGTCGGTAGCAGGCCGACCCGCGCATGGGTATCGGCGAACCGGGCGTGCTCCGAGGCGATCAAGATGTCGCAGTACAACGTCAGCTCGAGACCGCCGGTGACGGCGGCGCCGTTGATCGCGCCGATCACCGGCTTGCTCATGGACGGCCAGCGCGGCGAGATGTCCGGTAATGCCGACTGGCCGCCCAGCTCTTTGAGATCGAGCCCCGCGCAGAACACCGGATCGGTGCCGGTCAGGATGACGACGTCGACGGCATCGTCGGCTTCGGCCTCCGCCAGGGCTCCGAAGAACCGATCCCGCAGCGCGGCCGACAGGGCATTACGCGATTCCGGTCGGTTCAGGGTCAGGGTGCGCACCCGCTGGTCGGTGTGGGTTAGCAGGATGTCGTCGCTGGCGTGGTTCATTGGCGCCACTCCTCTTCATCGCTGCGCTCTGCATCGTCGCTGGCGCGGCTGGTCATCACACCACCGTAGCCAGCCCGCCTCGTCCCACCTCGACCGCCTTATCGTAGAGGGATGTGCCGAAACATCACCGAACTGCGCGGACTCGAGCCGCCGGCCACCGCCACCGAGATTGCGGCCGCGGCGCGCCAATACGTGCGCAAGGTCAGCGGCATCACCCATCCCTCGGCCGGCAACGCCGAGGCATTCGAAGCGGCGGTAGCCGAGGTCGCTGCGACCACGACACGGCTGCTGAGCGCGCTGCCGCCGCGCCGCCAGCCTCCGAAGACGTCTCCGCCGTTGCGCCGGCTGGCGAACGCCCAGTGACGCGAACCGCCACAATGCCCGCGCTCAAGGAGTGGAGCGCGGCGGTGCACGCGCTGCTCGACGGTCGGCAGCGGGTGTTGTTGCGCAAAGGTGGAATCGGCGAGAAGCGTTTCGACGCTACAGTCGCCCGCGAGTTCGTGTTGTTTCCGACGGTTGAACACAGTCATGCCGATCGGGTGCGGCCCGAGTTTCGGCACCTGCTGACCGCCGGGGTTCCAGACAGCGCCGACGATCATGTTGTGCTGCGGGCCGCGGCGAAAGTCGTTGCGGTGCTGCCGGTCAACCGGCCCGACAACATCGACGCGATCGAGGACTTGCATATCTGGACGGCCGAGTCGGTGCGCCGCGACCGGCTGGACTTTCGCCCGAAGCATCGGTTGGCCGTGCTGGTCGTGCAGGCCATCCCGCTGGTCGCGCCGGTGCAGCTGCCTCGCACCCCCGACTACGCCGGCTGCACTAGCTGGGTGCAGCTGCCGATGACGGTCCCGCCGCCGTCGCTGGGCACACCGCTGCACGACGAAGCCGCACTGCGCGAGGTCGTAGCACGGGTCCGCGACGCGGTTGAATGAACTGCGGCGGAGGATCTTTCACGGGGTCTGGTCGACCAGCACCGCGCCGTCGGGCCGGTCGTCGAGGGTGCGAAGCGAAATCGGCTCAGCGGCCGTTGTAAGTCGCACAACGTGTGCCAGCTGCGCCGGAGCATCGCACTGCAGGTAGTGATCGGCGGTCGGCAGGATCCAGTAGCGGTTCAGCCCGGGTTTGCCCCGCAGGAATTCCTGCCACACGTAGTTTGCCACCCGGACGGGGGAGACGTTGTCGTGCAGGCCCCAGATCAGAGTGGTGTTCACCTCGTTGACGGAAAGCGCTTGAAGCCAACTGGTTTCGTCGGCGGCGCGTTCATTGAGGTACTGAATGGTGTCCGGCAGCACGGCGATCCCGTCGTTGTGCGCGAAGCACTGTGCCAGAGCGGCGATCTCGGGGTCAGCGGGGTCTCGTCGCGGCATGAATGTCGTCACGCCCATACCCGCGGCCAACATCTCCGGGGTTGTCGCACGCGCCGTGCTGCGCGCCACGGTGGGATCGAGAAGCGCCTTTTGAAACCCGGTCAGGTTGGCCAGCGGCAGATAGATGTTGGCATTCGTCAAGATGACTTCGGTTGGCGGGCTTGCCAGCTGCTCTCCGGCGAACATCGACAGCGTGATCATGCCGACGCTGGTGCCACGGTCGTGGGTCAACATCGTGTAATTCTCGAGCTGCCACACGTTCGTGATTGCGTGGATCAGCAGGCGAGCATCGTCGTAGAGGGAATACACGTAAGGCGCCAATGGCTTATCGGAGAGCCCGTAGCCGGGGAAGTCCAGCAGGTAGATGTCGAAATCGGCGGCGAGCTCGCGGGTCAGCGCAAAGTAGTCGATGCTTGACGTAGGAAAGCCGTGCACGCACACCAATGCCGGTGCCTGCGGTGTGCCGCACCGACGCGTGAAAACGTTGACTTCCGTTCCGTTGTTGGCGGCGGTCGACGACTGCCAGCGGATTTCTGTTCCGCCGCTTTGCCATTCGTCGAAGACGTCCATCAAGAGCTCACCGGGAGCAACACCCGCGACGCGCCGAAATGCACCTGGTGGGTGGACGGCTTGAGCGTGCTGCCCGTCACCGTCGCCTCGCCGGTCCCCAGGTTGCGGGCGTAGCGGGGATGACTGCCCCCGGCGATCAGCACGCGAATCCGTGATCCGGACCGGAACCGGTGCGCGATGGCATCGAGCTCCAGGCTGACGGTGCTCCCGTCGTGCGAGGTGCCGTCCAGCCGCTGATAGCCGTCGCTGACGTTTCGGGACCGACACTTGGGGTCGATTTCGCTGATCCGAGCGAACATGTCGACATTGGGATTATCGGAGCTGTGCGCCAATTCGGCCCGCGGGCTGCCGTATACATACAGATCGTCGGTGAGCACGTCGCTGGTGAAGCTGAGCACGTCGCGGCGGGTAGCCAGCGCGGTGTCGTCACGGTAGCCGCCATCGGGCGATAGCAGTCGGCCCCCGATGGTGGGCGTCGGTTCGGCCGGGTCATAGCGAAAGCTCGCCGAGGACGACATCGCCGCTGACGGCGGCGTCTCGACCAGGCCGCCGCCGGGCTGCAGATAGAGCACGCGCTCCGCGGTTGTCGGCGGCCAATCGGGCAGCTCGCGCCAGCCCTCACCGATGACGAAAAACCGGACCCGGCTGGAGCGCGCCTTGCCGGGGCGACCGGCGAGGTGGATGTCCAGCCAATCCTGGGTTTCCCTGGCGACGGTGGACAGGCCGTTGAGGAGCAGTTGGGTGTGGGTCCACGGCCCCATCGTCAGCGCGACATCGACGCCCCGGTCGCGAAGATGCCGGTACTGGTGCAGCGTCTGCGGCAGGAACAGGTCCTGCCAGCCGCTGAGCAGCAGGACCGGCACCTGCACCCGGTCGAGCGCGGCGTCACATCGCAGCGGCGTCCAGAATGGATCGTCGCGGTCGGCGTGCTCCAACCACGACTCCCACCACGGCGAGCCCGCGCCCAGCAGCGCCCGGCCGGCCGCGCCCAACGGGGCCTCACCGGCCGCGCGTATCACGTCCTTCTGTGCCCGCAGCTGCCGGAGACCGGCCCGGATTCGTCCCGGATCTTCTTGATGGGCGACCAGGTGACTCCAGGCGAGGAAGTCGTTGACGGTGAACGCGCCGGTGCCCCACGCGGAGGCGCTCAAGTCGTGCGGACCGGCGGTGATCACGGCCGCGGCCAACTCGGGTGGCGGATCCTGCAGCAGTGCCCACTGGGTGAAGCCCAGATAGGAGATCCCGATGGTGGCGAAGCGGCCGGTGAACCACGGCTGCTCACGCAGCCATCCGACCGTGTCGGCGCCGTCGGCCGCTTCGTGGACCATGGGCGTGAAATTCCCGCCGGAGCCGAATGTCCCGCGCACACTCTGGATCAGGACGCGGTACCCGCGGGCGGCGTAGAGCGCGCCGAAGATCAGCGAGAAGGGAAACCCGCGGCCGTAGGGTCCGCGCAGCAGCAGGGTGCCGACGGCTTCGGTGCCTCCGGCGGGCTGGTAGAGGTCGGCCAACAACTCGACGCCGTCACGCATCGGGATCTCGACGCTGCTGACGGTGTAACCGGTGGTCGGCACGGGCAACCGCAGCATCCGGCCGAGGGGGGGGCCGGCGAATCGGCTGGGGAGTGTGCGAAGCGTCGACCCGGCGTTACGGGCGGATGTGGTGGTCACCGCATCAGGTTATTCCGCGAGCTACGCCGGCAGACTCAAAAGACCGACCTAGAACACGTAGTAGGGAGAAAGGT
>DASQRI010000544.1:0-3355 GCA_035642975.1 Mycobacterium sp. | reverse complement strand
TTTTTGGCCCCGGAGTTCCGCGCGATGATGCGTTTTGGTTGGACAGCTGCTCAGCAGCGCCGGTTTGAGTGGCTGCTGGCCGCCCTGCGGCTTGCTGATCGGCTGGTTCCCCACCGTGCGTGGATCCTGGGCTACCGGCTTTACCTGTGGGATATGCGGTTCCGGGCCAGACGTGGCTGGCCGATCGTCTAGCGGTTAGCTGTATACGGTGACCAACACGATGGCGATCATGCTCAGCACTGCCATCCAGAACCAGGGCTGTAGAAAGGCGCGTTCGTTGGTCTCTTCGAGCTTGTGCGCCGGGGAAGTGGTGCGCTCGGGCGTCAGTTGTGAAGTCATGTACCAAGCATGACTAATTAGTCAAACGAAGTAAATGTGGCGCTCGCCTCATCGACACCCCATTGCGACCTAGGTCACACTGTGGGAGCTCGGGCGAACCACGCCCCTCAGAAGGGAGCGGCCCCATGGCTTTCCCGGGGATCAACCATGTCGCGCTCACCGTGCGCGACATGGCAGTCAGCGGACCGTGGTATCGGACGTTGCTCGGCGCGGACCCGGTGCTCGACGAGCGCACCACCGCCGGCTACCGCCACCTCGTCTGGATCTTCGACGGGGGCACCGTGTTCGGCATCCACCAGCACGAGCGGTCGGCTCCCGACGAGCGCTTCAGCGAGTTCCGGGTGGGCCTGGACCACGTCGGTTTCGGCTGCGCCAACCGTGCCGAGTTGGAGAACTGGATGGGCCGCCTCAACGCGCTCGGCATCCAGCACGGCGGGATCGTCGACGCGCCCTACGGTTCGGGGCTGAGCTTTCGAGATCCGGACGGGATCGCGTTAGAGTTCTTCGCTCCGCCGGGCTGACCGGCTGAATCTGGGAGGTGTCATGCGCGCTGTCGTCATCACCAAGCACGGTCCCCCGTCGGTGCTCAAGGTGCAGGACCGTCCCGACCCGCCGCCGCCCGCGGCCGGCCAGGTGCGCGTCTTGGTACGCGCGGCGGGGGTGAACTTCGCCGACCACCTTGCGCGCGTCGGGCTCTACCCCGATGCGCCCAAGGTGCCCAGCGTGGTCGGCTATGAGGTGGCCGGGACGATCGAGGCCGTCGGAGACGGCGTCGACCAAGCGCGTATCGGCGAACGGGTTTTGGCCGGAACACGTTTCGGTGGCTATGCCGAAATCGTCAACGCCGCCGCGGACGACACCGTGCTGCTTCCGGACGCGCTGAGCTTCGAGCAGGGTGCCGCAGTCCCGGTCAACTATGCGACGGCGTGGGCAGCGCTGCACGGTTACGGCTCGCTGCGCGCCGGCGAGCGAGTGCTGGTGCACGCCGCGGCCGGGGGCGTCGGCATCGCGGCCGTCCAGCTGGCCAAAGCCGCGGGCGCGATCGTGGACGGCACCGCATCACCGGGCAAGCATGGCCAGCTCGCCGCACTGGGCGTCGACCGCGCCATCGATTATCGCCGCGACGGGTGGTGGAAAGGCCTGGGACCGTACGACATCGTGCTGGATGCGTTGGGCGGCACGTCGTTGCGGCGCTCGTTCGACTTGTTGCGTCCGGGCGGGCGGCTGGTGGCCTACGGCCTCTCGTCGTTCCAGCAGGGCGAAAAGCGGTCGCTGCTGCGGGCGGCGCCACAGGCGCTGGCGATGGTGCGCGGGTTCAACCTGGTCAACCAGCTCAACGACTCCAAGACCGTCATCGGCCTCAACATGCTTCGGCTGTGGGACGACCGCGGCACCCTCGAGCCCTGGATCGGACCGCTGTCGACGGCGTTGTCGGACGGCACGGCAGCGCCGGTCGTGCATGCGGCGGTGCCGTTCGCCGATGCGCCGGAAGCACACCGGATCCTCGCTGCGCGTGAGAATGTCGGGAAAGTCGTGCTAGTGCCCTGAGCCGGCGAAGGCGACGATGCCGTCGGCGAGTCGCGCCTCGGTGGCCGGCGGATCTGCTACCGGCCGGCGCTGGGGACGAACAATCGGTGTGCGCAGCTCGTCGTTGCTCGCAGGTCAATCGGTGTCGAGGCAAGCGAGGTAGCGGTTGCGTGCCAACAAAGTTAATTTGAGGTCGTCGATAAGCGGGTCGAGAAACCGGTATCGGTACTCCCCGTCGCCGACAGCTCGCGCGCTGACGTACATAAAGGTGAGAGCACCCAGAAACAAAGTCATCTGAATTAACGCCTGCGGCACCGGGACTGGATGGCCCAGCAGAACTCCATAAGTGGGGCTGTGTTGAGTCCAGGTACGCATCAGTTCAGGGGTCACTAACACGAGACCCATGATGAAGAACAGCGCCCACGTGACGAAGGCCACCGTGAATATACGTGCGAGTTGTGTGGCCGCGAGGACAAACACCACGTTGAAACGCTCACCCCGCGTCAATGGTCGCACCTCGGCGGGATCCGGCATGTGCTCGAATGGTGTGTCCGCCAGCCGCTCCGCATGACGGGATGACGCGGTGGCTGCCATAAGCGTCGGCTTAGCGTGCTCCATCGTTTCTTGCACGACGAAAGCCGCTGCGATGACAACGAAGATAGCCAGCGCCAACCCGAACCGGGCAGTGCTAAGCCTCGCCGCCATAGCCCACACGGCAGTATTGAAAAACACCAACACTGAGAGCAAAACCACCGGGAGAGCACGGATCAGCAGGCCCCACGCGGCGACGATCTGCGTGAGCGCCAGCCGGACCGCCCAGCCGATCACCGAGCCCAATCCCGAAGCGGTCAACACGAGCACCAGCACAACCGCGACGACCCCCGCGATTAGACGCGCCAAATGGTGTTCGAACGTCAGCCCCTTCACCGTCCCGCTGGCAATACCGATCACCGCCGAAACCGTCGCGATCGTGGCCTGCGAATGGTCGGTGAGCATCCGGGCAACCAGCCACCCGATACCCGCGGCCGTTGGCACGGCGAGTAGGGCGACAGCCAGACCGATCCGCTGCACCGCGATAGGTGCGCCAACGTAGTACTCGTGTCGACCCGTCAGCTGATACGTCGCCGCGCCGCAAGCGTCAAGGGTGGCGCTAAAGGCCAGAAAAGGCGCCGAACGCGGCCAGATTGCTCGCAGGCGCGCCCGCTGCGTCAGCACCGAGGGCAGGCCACGGTCAAGAAACCAGCGTTCCTGGACGCGGCGTGCTGCAACTGTCGTAGTCGTGGCGGCCGGGCTTCCCGCGGGGGCGTTCGGCTGCTCGGGCGTCGACGCGGCGCTCACCGTCATCGACGTAGATTAACGGGCATTCCCCAGAGCCCGAGCCAAAAGACCGCTACGGACCTCCGCATTGATCTCGACATTCATGAGCTTGCGCAAGAGGTCCGCCCGGCATGCGGCTGACCTGCACGAGGACTGGTGGGCGCGGACGGTA
>DASQRI010000543.1:0-5189 GCA_035642975.1 Mycobacterium sp. | reverse complement strand
GACCACGATGGTCATCCGCGACATGTCTTTCTGCTCGGTCGCTCCGACGGCAAGCGACTCGATGTTGAACCCGCGCCGGGAGAACAGCGCCGCTACCCGGGCGAGCACACCGGGCTTGTCCTCGACCAACACCGAAAGGGTGTGCGTCCTCGTCGTCACCCCACTCATCAGGCGTGCCCCTCGACGCCGTCGTCGAACAGCGGACGGATTCCGCGGGCGGCCTGGATCTCGTCGTTCGAGGTTCCCGCGGCCACCATCGGCCACACCTGCGCGTCGGCGCCGACGATGAAGTCGATCACCACCGGGCGGTCGTTGATCGCCCTCGCCTGGTTGATCACGTCAACGACGTCTTCCTCACGCTCACAACGCAATCCGACACAACCCAGCGCCTCGGCCAGCTTGACGAAGTCGGGGATCCGGCGCGAGTGGGTGCCCAGGTCGGTCTGCGAGTACCGCTGCTCGTAGAACAGGGCCTGCCACTGGCGCACCATGCCGAGGTTGCCGTTGTTGATCAACGCCACCTTGATCGGTGCGCCCTCGATCGCGCAGGTGGCCAGCTCCTGGTTGGTCATCTGGAAGCAGCCGTCGCCGTCGATCGCCCACACCTCGGCGTCGGGTCGGGCCATCTTGGCGCCCATGGCCGCCGGGATGGCGAAGCCCATCGTGCCGAGCCCACCGGAGTTGATCCAGGTGTAGGGCTTCTCGTAGGAGATGAACTGCGAGGCCCACATCTGGTGCTGACCGACGCCGGCGACGTAGATCGCGTCCGGCCCGGCGATCTCGCCCAGCTTCTCGATGACGTACTCCGGGCTCAGGCTGCCGTCGCTCTGCGGGCCGTAGCTCAACGGGTAGGTGGCCTTTACCTCGTCCAGATACGTCCACCAGTCCGCGATCTCGATCTTGGCCGGTGCGTCATGGTGGCGCAGTGCCGCGATCAGCTCGGTGATGACGGCCTTGACGTCACCGACAATCGGCACATCGGCATGGCGGTTCTTGCCGATCTCGGCGGGGTCGATGTCGGCGTGAATGACCTTGGCCTCGGGGGCGAACGAGTCGAGTTGCCCGGTGACCCGGTCATCGAAACGGGTGCCCAGTGCGATCAACAAGTCGCTGCGCTGCAGCCCGGCCACCGCCGAAACGGTGCCGTGCATACCTGGCATACCCAGGTGCTGACGGTGGCTGTCCGGGAAGGCGCCGCGCGCCATCAGCGTGGTGACCACCGGGATGCCGGTCAGCTCGGCCAGTTCCCGTAACTGTTCGGTGGCCTCGCCCCGGATCACACCGCCGCCGACGTAGAGCACCGGCTTGTGCGCGGCGGCGATCAGCTTGGCGGCCTCGTTGATCTGCCGGTTGTGCGGCTTGGTGTTCGGCTTGTAGCCGGGCAGATCCATCCGTGGCGGCCAACTGAACGTGCACGGACTTTGCAGCACGTCCTTCGGGATGTCGACGAGCACCGCGCCCGGCCGTCCGCTGGCGGCGATGTGGAAGGCCTCGGCCATCACGCGGGGAATCTCATCACCGTCGCGAACCAGGAAGTTGTGCTTGGTGATTGGCATGGTGATGCCGGATATGTCGGCCTCCTGGAAGGCGTCGGTCCCGATCAGCGCACGCCCGACCTGGCCGGTCACCGTGACCACTGGAATGGAGTCCATCTGCGCGTCCGCCAGCGGCGTCACCAGGTTGGTGGCACCGGGACCGGAAGTGGCCATCATCACCCCGACCTTTCCGGTGGCGTGCGCGTAGCCGCTGGCCGCGTGGCCGGCGCCCTGCTCGTGGCGGACCAGCACGTGGCGCAGCTTCTGCGAGTCGAACAGCGGGTCGTACACCGGCAGCACAGCGCCGCCGGGAATCCCGAAGATCACCTCTACGTCGAGTTCCTCCAACGACCGAATGACCGACTGCGCGCCGGTAAGTTGCTCAGGCGCAACGTGTTTCGGCCGGACAGTCGGCGGCTTGGCGGCGGGCTTCGCCGCATCCGAGGCAATCTTGGCCACCTCCTGCGACGCAGGCTTCGAAGCCGGTGCCTGCGGCTCGGAATGTGGCCTGGTGGGTGCGCTCACGGTGTCCTCTTCGTCCTCGTTCGCTGTGGAAGGTCGTACTCGGGGCGTTTTGCTGAAGCCTTGTCGATGACGGGCAACAAAAAACCCCCGTCAGCTCAGCTGCTGCACGAGGGTTGCGCGTTGGTGTGCTAATTCAGTCAGGCACCAACGCGCCGACCAAGTACTACGAGCATTCCGATAGTGTTCATCGCCCCCGACGGTAGCCTCCGTACTGGTCAAACGTCAAATTCCTCGCTGTCGGCGATCGATGCCATGATGCAGGTATGGCCACCGATTCGACGGAGGAAACGGCGCCCGTGTCGCCGGTGGTGATCAACATTTCACCGATGGCGCACTTCGCGGTGGGTTTCTTCGCCCTCGGGCTGCTTGTGCCCGTCCTGACATGGCCGCCGACGGCACCGCTGCTGATCATCCCGGTGGTGTTGTCGGCGTTGATCGTTCGGCTGCGCACGCAAGCCGACCAAAACGGCGTCACCGCGCGCACACTGCTCGGCAGCCAGACGCTGAGCTGGGCAGAAATCGAGGGGCTAGGGTTCCACAAGGGCTCTTGGGCGCGCGCGCGGCTCAAAGGCGGCCGCGAGTTGCGATTGCCCGCTGTCACCTTCGCCACCCTGCCGCTGCTGACCCAGGCCAGCGGCGGCCGCGTGCCCAACCCGTATGCGGATTAGCTGACCGGGTTTGCCCCGTTGAGCAGTATCCAGAGCCCGACGCCCGCACCGATGCCGACCACCAGTGCCACAAATGACCCGATGAACGGCCTCCGGGCCCAGCCGCGACCGGCGTCGAAGCCGTAGCGTCCGGGTCCGACCAGGATGATGGCGGCAGCCATGACGATCAGGGTGATCTCGTACTCGTGTCCGTCCGGCAGAAAGTACGGAAACGGCCGCCCATTGTGCTGAGCATGGTGCTGGGCCGACATGCCGGCGAGCATGCTATTGGTCAGGTAGGCCAGCGCGCCCGCAGCGGCCAGCGGCGTGAATAGCCCGAGCACCAGCAGTACCCCCGCGGCGATCTCGCCGCCGGCGGCGCAGTAGGTGAGGATGTCGGCGTGCTGATAGCCGATGTCGGAGAGCGAGTTCCTGAACCCGTTGAGTCCCTGCCGACCCCACCAGCCGAACAGTTTCTGCAGCCCGTGCGCGAGCAGCACCGCGCCGAGGCCGACTCGCAGGATGAGCAGACCCAGATGCTGAGTGCCGCGGCGTCCGGCTGCGCGTACCCGCTCGTCGTCGTGGTGGTCATGCTCGTCGACCTGCTCGGGCGCGAACACCGAGTGCCTGCCGGTGGATTGGGGCTGGTAAGGCAACGGCTCCGGTGCGTTGATCAGCCCGTATCCCGAGCTCGAGGAGCGGACGCTGCCAGAGTCGTTGGAGTCGTAGTGCGGAATCAGGGTCGTCTCGAAATCGCCTGCGTAGGTGGCTGACGGCAGGTCGTCCTCAGGGTCGACCAACCGCGCCGCAGCCGGTCGCGCCGGAGTTGGCACCGCGGACTCGTCGGGCCGCTGCCAATGTGCGTCATTCGGTTGACTGCTCACGCGTGTCAGGGTAAAGGCAAATCGGTCCGTATTGGGGATTTGAGCGGCGCTTTCGCCGTTCTGATTCGCGCGTCACCCCGCACGGGTGCTTGTTTGCGGACCGATGCGAAACGCGTGCGGCACCCGTCACGGGCACCGCAGCCGACCTATCCGTAATCTGGCAGCTATGCGGTTGCGGTGGTCGGGGCGGAGCGGTGTGGCTGTGCTCTGCTCGGCGGTGCTGGTTTTGGCTGGTTGCGCCCAGTTCAACGATGCACAGTCGCAACCGTTCACCACCGAGCCCGAACGTCACCCGCCGCCGAGCTCCACGCCTCCCCCGCCGCCGCCGCTGCCCGACAAGCCATTCCCCAAGGAGTGCCCGGCGCCGGGAGTGATGCAGGGCTGCCTGGAAAGCACCAGCGGCCTGCTCATGCAGCCCGACAGCAAGTCCGCGCTTGTCGCCGAACGGACCACCGGCGCGGTCAAAGAGGTATCCGTCAGTGCCGAGCCGAAGGTGAAGGTGGTCATTCCGGTCGACCCGGCCGGTGACGGCGGGCTGATGGACATCGTGCTCTCACCGACCTATTCACAAGACCGGCTGATGTACGCCTACATCAGCACGCCCACCGACAATCGGGTCATCCGGATCGCCGATGGCGACGTCCCCAAGGACATCTTGACCGGAATCCCCAAGGGCGCCAACGGGAATATGGGCGCACTGCTTTTTACTAGCCCGACCACGCTGGTCGTGCTCACCGGCGATGCGGGCAACCCGGGGATGGCTGCCGACCCAGCATCGTTGGCCGGCAAGGTCATCCGCATCGAGCAGCCAACCACGCTCAACCAGGCACCACCCACTACGGCGCTCAGCGGCATCGGCGCCGGCGGCGGTCTGTGCACCGACCCCGTCGACGGCTCGCTCTACGTGCTCGACCGCGCTCCCACCGCCGATCGGTTACAGCGAATCACCAAGGACTCGAAGGTTTCTACGGTGTGGACCTGGCCGGACCGGCCGGGGGTGGCCGGCTGCGCGGCGCTGGACGGCACCGTCCTGGTCAACCTGGTCAACACCAAGCAGACGGTGGCCGTCCACCTCGCCCAGGGCACCGGCGCGGTCACCGGCCAACCCGACGTCGTTCGCCAGGACACCCACGGCCACGCCTGGGCGCTGCGGATGTCGCCGGACGGCAACGTGTGGGGCGACACGGTCAACAAAACCGATGGCGACGCCGCGAAGCTCGACGACGTGGTGTTCCCGCTGTTCCCGCAGGGCGGCGGCTTCCCGCGGGCCAACGACGACAAGACCTAAACGCAGGCGGCCTCAGGCGTCGTGACCCGGTTCTAGGTCGGCGACGTCGGGGAAGCTGACCAGATCGTCGCAGCGCTCAGCGGCAGCTCCGGTGACGGGCTCCAGCAGGTAGCCGATGTGGTCGCCGAGGTCGATCCGCTCGAGCGTCTTGCCGACGAACCATGCCACCGCGTCGTCGAGAATCGGCATGTCCTCGGGGCCGGTGCGCCACGAACAGTGCTCGAATTTGTTGAGGTGGTCCCCGGTTTGGCCTCCGAAAAGGCGGGCCAACCCGATGTCGCGGCGGGCCAAGACGTGCACGGCCAGGTGC
>DASQRI010000542.1:0-6179 GCA_035642975.1 Mycobacterium sp. | reverse complement strand
CAACGGGTATACCGGCAGCGACATATCACGATTTGGTCGCTGTCGTCGGACTGGTGGTCCGCCAGAGCCCCGCGTCAAGCACGACGGGAGAAGCAGATATTTCGCGTATTAGTGATCGGATATGCGCCTGACGCTGTCGATTTCACCGATCCGCTCATGCCGTCAGGCTTGGACGCGGCGCGCGTGGCCGAAGGCATAAGAGGGACGTGCAGCCCATGCATGAGGCTCGTTCCTGCTGCCCACGCGCCAGGCCCGGGTGTTCCGATGGTGTTTGAACCAAGGGATGCGTGCGGAGAAACCGATGACTTATATGTCTATCGGCGAGTACCGCGAGCCCGCCGGCGCCTGGATCCCGTCGATAATCTACTAGCGCTGAGGCGTTCCGACCCGATCCGACCGCCCGACAAGTTTTGCCGACTTCAGCAAGCATGACCGCCAATTAGCCCACTGAATTGTGGCTCTAGAAGTTCCAGTCCTCGTCTTCGGTGACGACGGCCTTGCCGATCACATACGACGATCCCGACCCGGAGAAGAAGTCGTGGTTCTCGTCAGCGTTGGGTGACAAGGCGGACAGGATCGCCGGGTTCACGTCGGTCTCGTCGCGCGGGAACAGCGCCTCGTAGCCAAGGTTCATCAGCGCCTTGTTGGCGTTGTAGCGCAAGAACTTCTTGACGTCCTCGGTCAGCCCGACCTCGTCGTAGAGGTCCTGGGTGTACTCGACCTCGTTGTCGTAGAGCTCGAAAAGCAGCTCGTAGGTGTAGTCCTTCAGCTGGGCCTGCCTGGCAGCGTCCTCGAGGGCCAGCCCGCGCTGGAACTTGTACCCGATGTAGTAGCCGTGGACGGCCTCGTCGCGGATGATCAGCCGGATCATGTCGGCGGTGTTGGTCAGCTTGGCCCGGCTCGACCAGTACATCGGCAAATAGAACCCGGAGTAGAACAGGAAGCTTTCCAGCAACGTGGAGGCCACCTTGCGCTTCAGCGGCTCGTCACCGCGGTAGTACTCCATCACGATCTCGGCCTTGCGCTGCAGGTTTGGATTCTCCTCCGACCAACGGAAGGCATCGTCGATCTCGGCCGTCGAGCACAGCGTGGAGAAGATCGAACTGTAGCTCTTGGCGTGTACCGACTCCATGAACGCGATGTTGGTGTAGACCGCCTCCTCGTGCGGTGTCAGCGCATCGGGAATCAGGCTGACCGCCCCGACGGTGCCCTGAATGGTGTCCAGCAACGTCAACCCGGTGAACACCCGCATCGTCAGTTGCTTCTCGTTGGCGGTCAGCGTGCCCCACGAGGGAATGTCGTTGGATACCGGCACCTTCTCGGGCAGCCAGAAGTTTCCGGTCAGCCGCTCCCAGACCTCCGCGTCCTTCTCGTCTTGCAGACGGTTCCAGTTGATCGCCGAGACCCGGTCAATCAGCTTCATCTTTCCGGTCACCAGAACCCCACTTCACCAGGACGGATAGTCGAGCATGCCTAGGCTTCAGACACTACCCCTGGGGGGCGACAAGCCGCGGTAACACCAGAACTTGTGTCTGCGTGTCGCGGCGACGAACTTCGTCAGCTCGCGGTGCCAGGCGCTGGCGTGTTGCCGAACGCGGCGAATACCGCCAACGGGTCCAGGTAGTCGCGCCAGTACACGATCTTGCGGTCCTTGATCGTGATTACCGAGATAAATCGATTGGTATACGGCGCACCGGAACTCACCACCGTGCCATGCATGGTGTACTCCAGAACCACCGTCGATTGCTCGGAGTCGTAATAACGATGCACGTCGCTGCTGCCGGACTGAACGATCGAATCCCCATAGTCGGAATAAAGCTGGGCCAGCGCCTCACGCCCGACTATTCTGCGTGGGTAATCCGGGACGGTGATGACGTACTCGACCACCACATCTTCGGCGTGCATATCGAAAAAATCGCTTCCGTCGACCAAGCCCTTCAAGCCGTCGGCCACCACCTCGAAGTAGGGCCGCATCGCGGCGTACTTCGCCATGTCTCGCGACGTCATGGGCGCCTCCTATTTCCTCGCCTTTTGATACGCCTGTTGAATCTAGATCAAGACGCAGACACGTAATGTCCGTGCGTCAGTCCAAGCCGGCGTGCCGCAGCGTATGAGTCAGGCCGTCTTCCAGAGTGCTCAGCGCGACGTCGGTGAGGCGACTCAGTTCGTCGACGTCGTGCTCGTTGGTGGTCATCCACGCTTCCAGGGCGGTGAACACCGCCGTCGCCAGGCTGTGCGCCGCGATGTCAGCGATCATCGCGCCGTCGGCAGTGGGAGCGGAGCGTTCGTGGATGAAGCGCTGGATCTCGTCGGCGACTTGATCACGCATCCGCCGGATGTGGTTGGTGATGAGGTCCTGGTCGAGATCGCGCGAACGGATGGTGGCGGCTTCACGGACCATCGCGAAGTCGAATGGGAACGCGTCGACGGCCTTTCGCACCGACATCGTGATCGGTTCCCCGTGCGGGCGCCGCGCCAGCGCGCGGGCGAACCACTCGAAGCCGATGTCGTAGTCGGCGAAGATCACCGCGTGCTTGGACGGGAAGTGCCGGTAGAACGTTCGCTCGGTGACCCCGACGTCGGCGGCGATGTCGGCGACGCTGGTTTGGTGCACGCCGTCGGCGACAAAGCGCCGCATCGCCGCCTGCAGTAGCGCCTGCCGCGTGCGTTCGCTACGGGTCAGGATTGCCGGTCTCACCGCTGTGCCACCCACTAAATGTCAGTCTTGACGCCAAAATGTCAGTTATGACATTGTACTGGCAAGCCACGTCTGAGCAGCGGATTCGGAAGGACGGTCAGCATGTCGGACTACGACGCCATCGTCATCGGGGCAGGTCACAACGGCCTGGTGGCCGCGAACGTGTTGGCCAAGCAGGGCGCGAAAGTCCTTGTCCTGGAACGGGCCCACTTCCTGGGCGGGATGGCCGCGACCCGCGAACTCTTCGACGGATACAAGCACAGCGTCGGCGCCTGGGCGGTATTGATCTGGCGCCAGGAGATGACCGAGCGCCTGGAGCTGACCAAGTGGGGCTTCGAGCTGATGGACCAGTGGACGTCAACCTGCACGTTCGGCCACGCCGAGGACACCCCGTTCGTGATGTACAACGACCTGGAACGGATGGGTCGCCACCTGCTCGAGGATCACGGCGCGGACGTCGCGGCAGGACTGGGCGGTCTCTTCGCCCACATCGGCCGATTCGCACCGTATTTCGTCGACTCGGCGTTCGGGCCGCCGCTGGACATCATCGAGGTGATCGCCGCGCAGCCCACGCCGGAGGACCGCCACGACTTCGCCCAGATGTGGTACGGCAGCACCATGGACACCGTCCGCCGTTTCCTGACGCCCGAGCAGGGCCGCTGCATTCAGGGCTCGCTGGCGGCGATGTCCATCGATGCTTTCGACGGCGGCCCGTGGACGCCAGGATCGAATGCGTCGACGCTCTACCACTATCTGATCGGCGGCGGCAACGTCGAATACATCATGCCGCGCGGCGGAATCGGCTCGCTGAGCGCGGCGCTGTGCCGGCGCGCCGAATCGTTGGGCGCCGAAGTTCAGATGAAGCAGCACGTCAAACACATCCTGGTCAACGACGGACGCGCCACCGGAGTCGAACTTCGCGACGGCACAACGATTTCGGCCGATGTGGTGCTCTCATCGCTCGACCCATTCACCACATTCGTCAATCTTGCCGGCGCGCAACACTTTCCGCCCGACTACATCCGCAAGATCAAGGAAATCAACTTCAACCTCGGTTACATCCAGGCCCACCTGACGATTGACCAAGCGCCGCAATGGATCGAGCGCCTGCAGCCCTTCATGCAGGACAATGGGCAATGGTGTCCCACCGTCGCCTATGCGCCGTCGCCGGAATACATCAGCGACGCGTGGGAGCAGTACCGCAAAGGGCAGCTTCCCGACGCCCCTCCGACCTATCTGTACATACCCAGCATGGTCGACTCGTCACTGGCGCCCAAGGGTAAGCACAGCGCGACGATCTTCACCCCGTACTTCCCGACCGGCCTGGACGCCGACGAAAACCGAAGCTGGAAAGAGCAATACGCCGACACCTGCGTGCGAATCTTCGACACGTTCGCCCCGGGCTTCGCCGACTCGGTCACCAACCGCGTGGTGTTCTCCAACCGCTACTTCGGCAGCACCTTCAGTGCGCACGCCGGCGACTACTCGCACGGACTGCTCCAGCCCAATCAGCTGTGGACCGGACGCGTCGTCGAGGGAGCCGACAAGTTCGCCACGCCCGTCGACGGGCTGTACCTGTGTGGCCAGTGCACGCACCCGGGCCCCGGAGTCACCGGCATCCCTGGTTGGAACGGCGCCGAAGCGGCGCTCAAGCAACTCAACGCCCGCGTCGGATAAGGGCATAGGCAAAACTCGTCATTTGATGTACCATTTGGTACATGATTACCGAAGACAGCGTCGAGATCGACGCGCCGGCTCAACTGGTGTGGGAGGTCTTCAGCGACGTCGAACGCTGGCCCGAGTGGACGGCGTCGGTGAGTTCGCTGGTTGCCCGGGATGGCACCGGTCTGGTTGTCGGGAAGCGGTTCGCCATCAAGCAACCCGGCATGTCGAAGCTCGTCTGGAAGGTGACCGAAGTCGACCCGGGCTCGACCTGGACGTGGGTGCAACGATCGCCCGGCGTGCGGGTGAGCGCCCGTCACTGGGTCATCCCCCAACCCGGCGGCCGCACCCTGGTGCGCCAGAAACTCGACCAGGGTGGCGTACTGGGCGCCCTGGTCGGGCGGCTGATGGTCAAGAAGACCAAGCGCTTCCTCGAGCTGGAAGCCGAAGGACTCAAGGCCCGGTCTGAACAACTCAGCCGCGCCGATGGCCCGCACTCCTGACCTGCAACGGCGCCGGCAACTTCTCGATGCACTGGTCGAAGAGTTCGCGGCCGGCGGCGTCGGCGACCGATCGCTACGCGAAGTGGCCGCGAGGGTTGGCACCAGCCATCGGATGCTGTTGCACCACTTCGGGACTCGCGAGGATCTGCTGATAGCGATCGTCGAGGAGGTCGAGGGCCGCCAGATGGCCCTTCTCCCCGACTTGCCCACGGATCCGGTCGACAACTTCGCGGCCATCTGGTCCCACCTGTGTCGGCCCGAACTGCGCCAATGGGAACGGCTGTTCTTCGAGTGCTACGCGCGTGCGGCGCAAGGCGAGAAACCCTTTGACCGGATGGTTCCCGGTGCTGTCGACGGCTGGCTCGACGAAGTCGACCAAGTCGCCGACGGCTCGGTCGACCCTGCCATGGTCAGGCTGGGGTTGGCCGTCGTCCGCGGCCTCCTGCTGGATCTGGTAGCCACCGACGACGACGCCGGTGTGGACGCCGCCGCGCAGGCGTTCGCTGCTCTGCTCACGTCACGCGAGTGAAGCGCGAACCGTAACACGCTGGGCTACTTCGCTTTTGGCAACAACGAGATGAGCGTGTCGATGAGTTCCTCGGCGTTGGTGTGCCACTTGTCCAGGTCCAGGTGGCCGCTCAAGTCCAATCCTGTGATGCCGTGGGCGCTTGTCAAAAGGAGCGCTCCATAGCGTGGCGCCTGCCGGGGACCGGTGATGCGACCCACGATGTCGAGAAACAGGTCCTGTGCGCGTTCGGCTGCCCGGGCCGCCGCGGCCGGGTCACCCGTCGGCGTGGTGAACATCAGCCGGTACAGGTGCGGCCGGGTGCGCCCGATGGTGACCAGCGAAAGCAGAGCGGATCGCAAGGACTCCTTGGGCGACTGGTCGCCGGCGGCCAACACCTTGAGCGCATCGCTTAAATCGCTCAACGCGTTGGCGGCCAGGACTGTGAGCAGAGATTCCTTGTCGGCGAAGTGGCGGTACGCCGCCGAGCGCGATACGCCACTGCGAGCGCCCACCTCGCGCAGCGTCACGGCCTCGACTCCACCGAGGTCGAGCAAGACCCCCGCCGCCTCTAGCAGCGACCGGCGGGTGGCCGCCGCACTCTCCGATCGTGTCACCACCCGCAGAGCATAAGCCGGTACTTGAGTTGACAACGTCAACTCAAATGATAGTTTGAGATGACAGCGTCAACTCAAATGCTCAGCCCACTCGATGGAGACCGCCATGAATTCCTCGCATCGCGCCGACCGTAATGAGCTGATCGTCGTGACCGGTGCTTCGACAGGTATTGGCGCAGCCAGCGCTCGGGAAC
>DASQRI010000541.1:0-5992 GCA_035642975.1 Mycobacterium sp. | reverse complement strand
TTGGCCCGCTGGGTTCGCTCATCGCCGGCCCCACCCGCCACGTATGACCACACCGATGGCGGGAGTGCCTTCGCGGCCTTGGCTTCCAGTTCCGGGTAGGCCATCGGCAGCGATGGCGCCACTCCGGCCAGGCCCTGCAGGTAGATCTCGTTCTGGTAGTCCCCGAAATGGGGTGAGAATGCCATGCGACGAGCATGCCAGTCGGCGGTGAGGCTGACGAGGTCCTAGGAAGCCCCGGCCTCTGCCTCGGCCAGTTCTTTCTTCCACTGTCGGAACGTCTCTTCGGTGCGACCGCGCCGCCAATAACCCGATATCGACGCCCATTTCGCATCGACTTCGCGGTCTTTGCGGATGTAGGGCCGCAGGTTGTGCATGACGGCCTGCGCTTCGCCGTGGATGAAGACGTGCACCTGCCCGGGCAGCCACGGGGCGGACTTGACCGCGTCGATCAGCGGCGCGTGGTCGCCGGCCCGGTCTTCGGGGGCCAGGTCGGCTCGACCGCCGCGGTAGATCCAATTGATCTGGACGCCCGTCGGGGCGGTCAGCGCGATTTCGTCCTCGGGCTCGGCGGTCTCGATGAACACCTGGCCGATTGCGTTGGCGGGCAAGGCTTCCAGTGCCACGCTGATCGCCGGCAGGGCGGTCTCGTCGCCGGCCAGCAGGTGCCAGTCGGCGGCCGGATCGGGGGCGTATGCGCCGGAGGGTCCCATCAGGTACATC
Organism: Mycobacterium sp.; assembly: GCA_035642975.1. Taxonomy (GTDB): domain Bacteria; phylum Actinomycetota; class Actinomycetes; order Mycobacteriales; family Mycobacteriaceae; genus Mycobacterium. The sequence goes on along the minus strand of DASQRI010000541.1, from coordinate 5,272 downwards.
GGCTGACCGGGTTCGGCGGTCGCGGCCCACAGTCCGGCCGCCCCGTGCTCACCGTGCACCGCAATGTCGATGGTGACCTCGCGGGCGGACGGGTCGGCGCGCCGCACGGTCATCGTCCGGATCACCGGTCGCTTGGCCGGCGGTAGGTCGGCGAAGCTGTCCAGCGTCAACGGTTGGGCAAGCTCGGCCACATCGACGTCGTCGGCGACGAAGATCATCTTGACGTAGGAGTCGGTGAACTCGCTGGGCGAAAACGTGTCGAAACCGCTGCCGCCCAGAACAATTCGGACCATGTGCGAGGTGAGTGGTTCGCTGCTCACCACCTCGAAGGTGTGCACTGGTCTACCGGGCACGTATGTTCCCCCCTTGAGCGCTGACCCTTCGACTATACGAGTCGGCGCGTCACGCCGGTTGTCTACGATTCCGGACGATTCGCCAACGGCCGTCGTGACGTTCGACGAGGCCGGCGATCTCCAGCATTGCCAGCGGCCCCAGGATCCGGGCAGGCTCCACCGCGGCCGCCACGGCGATCTCGTCGACGGTGGCCGCCCCGCGACCCGGCAACGCCTCATACACCCGCCGCTCTTCGCCGCCGAGCCCATCGAGCGCCGTCGCCGGATGGCTTTCCCCAGGCGCCAACTCACCGATGCTTCCGACCAACTCGACGATGTCCTCGGTGCGGGTGATGACCTCAGCCCCGGCGCGCAGCAGCGCGTGGCACCCCGTCGACGTCGACGAGGTCACCGGGCCGGGTACCGCACCGACAACCCTGCCCAGCACCCGGGCCCAGGCGGCGGTGTTCGCTGCGCCGCTGCGCAAACCCGCCTCCACCACCACCGCGGCCCCGGCGAATGCGGCCACCAACCGGTTACGCGTCAGGAACCGGTGCCGAGCCGGCCGCACCCCCGGCGGGTATTCGGTGACCAGCAACCCGTCGGCGGCGATACGATGCAGTAACGCGGAATGCCCTGCGGGATAAAGGATATCAAGACCACCGGCCAGGACTCCGACGGTGACGCCGTCGGCTGCCAGCGCCGCGCGGTGCGCCGCGCCGTCGATGCCGTAGGCCCCGCCGGAGACCACCGCGACGTCGCGCTCGGCCAGTCCGGCCGCCAGATCGGCAGCCACCTGCTCGCCGTAGCTGGTGGCCGCCCGAGTTCCGACCACGGCGGCCGCCCGTTGGGCCGTCTCATCCAGTCGCGCGGGTCCCAGCGCCCACAACACCAGCGGCGGTCTGCCCTCCGGCTTGGACGCGACCACATCACCGGCGAACGCGGCCAACGCAAGCGTCGGCCACTCGTCCTCGCCGGGCGTGATCAGGCGACCACCCCGACGAGCGAGCAGATCAAGATCCTGTGTGGCTTGGTCAATCTCGCGCCTGGCCTCGGTGCGTCGCGCCAGCACGTCGCCGACCTCACCTCGTCGCACCCGGTCGGCCGCTTCTATCGGCCCTGCCCGGTGCACCAAAGCGGCCAGCTCGGCGCAGGGTGGTTCGACAACCCGGGACAAGTAGGCCCATGCGCGCAGCGTCGGATCGGTCATCGCGAAGCTCCCGGCTGACGGAAAGTCAGTGCGACGGCCACCTCGTCGCGCCCCGGCGATGTGCGCCCGGCCAAATCGGCCAGCGTCCACGCGACCCGCAGTGTGCGATCGACGCCCCGGATGCTCAGCATTCCGCGATCCAGGGCGGTCCGCAGCGGCTGCATCGCCGCAGTGCCCGGGCGGAACCGACGCCGCAGCAGCGTTCCGCTGACCTCGGCATTGGTACTGCACCCGTGCGCGCGCCAACGCTGCGCCGCCGCATCACGGGCCAGCCTCACCCGGTCACGGACCTGCGCCGTCGACTCGGCTTCGGTGGTGGCCAACGCGCTCATCCGCACCGGTTGCATCTCCACCCGCAAGTCGACGCGGTCGAGCAGCGGCCCGGACAGCCGGCCCAGATAGCGGCGTTTGACCGCTGCCGCGCAGATGCAGTCGCGCGGGTCGGCCGGCGCGCACGGACACGGGTTGGCGGCCAGGACAAGTTGAAAGCGAGCCGGATAGCGCGCCACCCCGTCGCGACGAGCGAGGCGAATCTCGCCGTCCTCCAACGGTGTTCGCAATGCTTCCAATACGCTGACCCCGATCTCGGCGCACTCGTCGAGGAACAGCACGCCGCGGTGCGCCCGGCTGACCGCACCGGGCCGGGCCATTCCCGAACCGCCGCCGACCAGCGCCGCGACGGTGGAACTGTGATGCGGCGCCACAAACGGCGGGCGGGTGATCAGCGGCATGGCATCCGACAACAGACCGGCCACCGAGTGAATCGCGGTGACCTCCAACGACTCGCTATCCGACAGAGGTGGAAGCAGTCCTGGAAGGCGTTGCGCCAACATGGTTTTACCCACGCCTGGTGGACCGGTGAGCATCAAGTGATGCGCTCCGGCGGCGGCCACCTCGACGGCGAAGCGCGCCGGCGCCTGGCCCACCACGTCGGCCAGATCCGCCGATGGCTCAGCTGCCGGAATCACGTCGCCGATCCGCTCGTCCAGCCGCGCCGAACCGGTGAGCCAGCCTTGCAAGTGGGTCAGCGTCCGGACACCCCAGACCTCGATACCGTCGACCAGACTGGCTTCAGGAAGGTTCTCCACCGGAACCACCGCGGCCCCCCAACCGGCAACCTTGGCCGCCAAGACGGCCGGCAGCACCCCGCGCACCGGGCGGACTCGGCCGTCTAACGCCAACTCGCCCAAGACCACCACGGTTTCCAGCTGTCGCCACGGGGTTTTCCGCTGCGCCGACAACACCGCGGCCGCCAGTGCCAAGTCATACACCGAGCCGACTTTCGGCAAGGTGGCCGGTGAAAGCGCCAGCGTCAGACGAGACATCGGCCAGCGGTTGTTGCAGTTGGTGATCGCCGCACGGACTCGATCTCGTGACTCTTGCAAGGCGGCGTCGGGCAGACCGACCAGGTGCACGCCGGGCAGACCCGACGTGATGTCGGCTTCGATCTCCACAATCTCGCCGTCCAACCCCAGCACCGCGACCGAGAACGCCCGCCCTAGCGCCATCAGCCGATGCCCTGCAGGTGAGTGATCTCCGGGGTGCGGCGTCGGCCGATCCGCACCCCGATCACGTCGATGCGCACTCCTGCCCAACGCTCGTCCTGGCCGGCCAGCCAGATCGCTGCCAGCCGGCGCAGCCGGCGCGCCTTCTGCGCGGTCACCGCCTGCGCCAGGCCACCGAAACCGTCGCCGGTGCGGGTCTTGACCTCGATGAACACCACGGTGTCGGAGTTGGGGTCGACGGCGATCACGTCCAGCTCGCCGTATCGGCAGCGCCAGTTGCGGGTCAGGATTCGCAGCCCGAGCCCGGTCAGGTGATCGGCGGCCAACCGCTCGCCGATCGCTCCGATTTCGGCCCGCGTCAACATCGTCATGCCGCCACCCTGCGGCAGGGCACCGACGCCGATATCCACCGTCGAACCGTCGCGCCGACACAGCGACCGGTTATCCCCAGTTGCGGGGTAACCCACAGCCGGCCAGCGCGCCACGTTGCATCCGGAGTTAAACCGCCGTTAACATCGCGTTCAGGCGATGAAGCTCGCCTTTAACCGCCGTACCGGCTGATGGCTTCTACCCGTAGTGCTCAGGGCTAGAGGGCGGGGTGGGACCAGTGAGTCACGATCCCATTTTTGCGCGGCGGATCCCATGTAGATCACCTGAAGACGCGTGGTTTTCGCGCGCCGTGGCGCATCCGCGTGCTGTTCTGCATAGATCGCGATCGCAGATGACACCTATCGAGAGGATTACCAATGTCATTCGTCACCACCCAACCCGAGGCGCTCAGCGCCGCCGCCACCAACCTGGCGGGTATCGGCACCACGATGAGCGCGCAGAACGCGGCCGCAGCCGCGCCGACCACCGGCGTGATGCCCGCCGCCGCCGACGAGGTGTCCGCGCTGACCGCCACCCAATTCGCTGTCCACGCGCAGATGTATCAGGCAGTCAGCGCTCAGGCAGAGGCGATACACCAACTGTTCGTCAGCACACTGGGAACCAGTGCGACATCGTACGCGGCCACCGAAGCCGCTAACGCGATATCGGCCGGTTAAGGCGGTATGCGGCAATGGATTTCGCGGCGTTACCACCGGAGATCAACTCCGGCAGAATGTATGCCGGTCCCGGTTCGGGGCCGATGTTGGCCGCGGCTGCGGCCTGGGACGGGCTGGCCGCCGAGCTGCAATCCACGGCGGCCTCCTACGGGTCGGTGCTCTCCGAGTTGACCGGCGGGCCGTGGCTGGGCTCCTCGTCCGCGTCGATGGCGGCAGCGACCGCGCCCTACCTGGACTGGATGACCACAGCCGCCGGGCAAGCCGAGCAGACCGCCACGCAGGCCAAATCGGCAGCGGGCGCCTACGAGGCGGCGTTCTCGATGACCGTGCCACCGGCGGTGATCGCGGCCAACCGCACGCTGTTGATGACGCTGGTCGCGACCAACGTCCTGGGGCAGAACACCGCGGCGATCGCGGCCACCGAAACCGAGTACGCCGAGATGTGGGCCCAGGACGCGGCGGCGATGTACGGCTACGCCGGCTCGTCGGCGGCGGCATCAACGTTGACGCCCTTCACCTCGCCGCCGCAAACCACCAACCCGGCCGGCGGGCTCGGCCAAGCCGCCGCGGCGGGGCAGTCGATCGTGTCGCAGGGTCCGCAGCTGATGAATGCGCTCCCCCAGGCCCTGCAGGGGCTCGCCTCGTCCGCGGCGGCGGCTCCGGCACAAGGGGTCTCGCTGTCTGATCTGCTGACGCTCGTGGACATCCCCATCGCCACCACTGCTATCGGCGCGTCGGCGACGAGTATTTCATCGGCGTTCACCGGGGTCTGGACCAACTTCCGCGGCTTTTCGATCAATGCCGACCGCGACTTCTATGCCGGGAAGGGCCCGTTCACGGGCTATGGGCCGGGCGCCGCCAATCTGCCGAACTGGTTCCTCAACGGCCAAGGCAGCGTCGCTTCACCGTCGGACGTGTCGACGTCATCCGTTTCGGCCCGCTTGGGACAGGGAACGACGGTCGGCAGGCTGTCGGTGCCGTCGGCGTGGACGGTGGCGGCGCCCGAAATTCGGCCGGTCGCCTACACGCTGCCGATCAGCGGCGCCACGGCCGCTCCCGAGGTCGGCGGCTCCGGCAATCTGTTCGGCAACATGGGTCTTGCCGGTGCGGCCGGGGGCGCCGTCGGTAGCACCACCGCGTCGGGCCGCGGGGATCAGCGGACCAGGGTGACGCCGCCGC
>DASQRI010000540.1:0-6143 GCA_035642975.1 Mycobacterium sp. | reverse complement strand
TGTTCTTCACCTATCTGCTGGCGCTGCTGTCCTTCGGAATCGGAATGCCCAACCTGGGACGTCTGAGGCGGCCACTGCTCTTCTTTGGCACGACTTACATTCTGATCGCCTTCGGCGGGGATTTTGTGGGGGGCGCACTCGCACAGAAGACACAGCATTGGCTCTACGCCGCCGCATATGTGCCGTTCGCCCTGTGGAGCCGTATTGCAATCCCGCTGCGCCTTGCCGCGTCGCTTCGCCAGCGCTTCGGCTTGCGTTCCGCCACGGCCTGACGCACCTCGCCAAACTGTTTCATAACGAACGAAAATTTCGACGCTTTGCCGCCTGTGATCGTGCCGGAGTGGTGCATAGTTCCAGCGGCGCATTCGGGCTTTGCGTACTCGGGCGCGCGACGTGCTGATCATCCGTATCGTCGACGTCGCGGTCGAACGCCGTCGTGTGGAGAGCACCCTCCTCGGCGATCCCGTCATCATGCGCTGCTTCGCCCACCACGAACCATTCCCGGCAGGTGATGGATCGTCTCTACCGGCAACGTTATTCGGATCCACCGCTAAACGAGCGTGTTCTGCGAGCACACGGCGAATCACGTCGACGGATGCCCCATCTCCACTCACCCCCCGGGGTACCACGCCCAGTCGGTGGACGTCCCCGCGAGCACCTCGCTAGATCACCTGGCGTCGAACTGCTTCGACTTTCCCGACCACAGTCGGTCTATCGAACCGACCTCTTGCACAACGACTTCCGACTCCGGCCCGCCGTGCCGGCGGAGCACGTCGATCAGTTCTGTCCGCAGATGCTGGAGGTCGCATGAACCGTCGGTCACCACGGACACGTCGACACCACGTTGCGTCTTGCCCACAAAGAAGTTGGCGACGCCGGGAGTGGCAAGGATAGTCCGCTCGAGGGCCGCCCGGGGCGCCAGAGCACCGCTTTCGTACTCGAAGGCTCCGTCGATCCGACCGTTGACTGCTGTGATGCGGCGATGAGCACAACCGCACGGACACGGCTCGTCCGAGATCGTCACCGCGTCTACGAGGTCGTAGCGGATCAGCGGCTGCGCCAGGTTGTACAGGTTGGTCAACAGCAGCCGATCCGCAGGTTGCCCATACGGTACGACGTTGCCATCAGCATCCGCCGGCTCGAGAATTACCAGATCGTCGGCGATGTGCATGCCTTCTCCGACGCCGCATGGAAAGGCATAGGTGCCCTCTGAGCAGCCCCAGAACTCTGAAGCCTCGACCCCCCACGCGGACCGAACTGCCTCTCGCACGGGCGCGGTGCAGACCTCTCCCGCGATGCTGACCCAGGTCGGTTTTACCGTGAGTCGTCCTTGTATCGCCTCTAAAGCTAGCTCCCGGATGAGGCTCGGCCACCCTTGCAGAGCCTGCACCGGAGGACGGGCGTTATTGAGACCGTCGACAATCTCGGCCAGGGGGAGCGTGCCGGCGAAGCAGTGCGATGCTGGCCCTCCGCTTTCGAACGTGCTGAAGGCGTGAAACACCCCCGATTCGTGCTTGGTGCTGCAAGCGAAGGCCTGCGCCAGCACCGCGTCCGGGGCTTCGCCACGTCGCCCGGTCCAGCGCGAGCCTTGCATCACGAAGGTGACGAACGCGTCCCAGCCGTAGACATGGATTGCTTCGGTTCCTATGTATCCAGACGTGACGATTGCCCGGTACTCGTCGTCCAGATACCGGTCTCCGTTCGACTGATCCAGGTGTTGTTGGACGCGGGCACGTGTTAACCCGGGGACCGTGAGCACCCGGTCGAACTCGTCCATCATCTCGGCTCTGCTCAGGACTGGCAGCGAGCGGAGATCGGACTCGGTGAAACTCGCAAGGTCATGGCCTGCCAATCGTTCCCGCCAGAACGGCGAACGATCGGCGGCCCACACCAGCAGCTCCCGAAGACGCCGTTCGCGTTCTGCGGCGAGACGCCCGGCATCCCATCGCAGCCGCCGCACTCCCTTCAAGTACTCATCTTGCAATTCGGCACGCTGGCGCCGGACCAGCTGCTCGTAATGTCCCCCCGACGTAGCGCCGGTTGTTTGCACCTAGCGATCGTAGCCTAGGCACCGAGCTCCGACCGGCGATTCCTACCGCACGCGTGCCCGCCGTGAACTGCTTGTCAAATGCCGAGCCGGAACCAGCTAACCCGTCCTCGGGTGATCGCGGCAACGCGAGGTTGGGGAGTCGCGTGCGGGCCATCATTAAGAAGCGAAATCGATCTCATGCCGTTCGCGCTCGCTGCACCGCTTGGGCAGCGTCTTCGTATCCGTTGGTGATTAATCCTGAAATCACCCCATCGACGTCAGCGGCTGGTTGATTCTGGCTGAGCTTGAACTTGGCGTCGATGCGGGTGATCAGCAATTCCACTCCCACAATGGCGCGTAGTTGACCCGCGATGAACTGCGGCGGCGCGTCGTCGACGGACCATGATTGCGGTCGCCCAGCCTCATGGCGTCCGGTTAGATCACGCACATTCTGTTCGACCCAGGCGGGGTCATCGTGCACTGCGAGTCGCCCATAGACGTGCGCAGTGACGTAGTTCCAAGTGGGCACCACACGTCCGTGCTCGGCCTTGCTCGGATACCAGGCCGGGGAAATGTACGCATCTGGTCCCCGCACGATGACCAGAGCCTCGCCAACCACCGGGCGCCGCCACTGGTCATTGTTTCGGGCGAGATGACCACGAAGGGTCCTCATGCCCGGGTCATAGACGAACGGCAGCATAGTAGCGACCAGGCCCTCCGGTGTTGCAGTGATCAGGTCAGCGGCACCGTGGTGAGTGAGCAGGTCGTCGACGGCCTGCTCGTCGGCGGCGAAATGGCCGGGAATGTACATGTTGTCCAGTATGTCGGCTGGGTTGATGGTCAAGCAGGTTCTCGTGGAAGGACTCGACATAGCGAGTCGATCTCCATATAACTGAGTTGCAACGACGCTGGCGGCTCAGGCCCCTGCGTTGGGCGGAGACAAGCCGGCCTCGCCAAACTATTTGATAACCGAACGAAAATTTCGGCAACGCCGACCCAACGGAAGCTGCTGCCAGCCGGAATCCGTTTGCTGCCACCGGCACGGTTGGGCCGGGCCACTCGGAGGAGCGACGATGCCCGCGATACTGCGCAGCATCGGGCCGTCTTGTGATCTTGCGCGATCACCGAGCGCCCACATGTCGAGCAGGCGTGAACCGGACAGGCATGGAGTGGATGCCGTTGATCACTGTCGACGGCATGCGCCCGACCGGCCCCGCCAACTCCATGTTCTTCATCCGGCTCAGCACCTCCGATACGAGGGCGGCCGCCTCCACCCGGGCCAGGTTCGCGCCGAGGCAGAAATGCGTCCCGCCGCCGCCAAACGCCAAGTGCAGGTTGGGCTTACGAGTCACATCGAAGCGGTCGGGATCGACGAAGTGGGCCTCGTCCCGATTGGCCGAAGGGTAGAACATCGCCACCCGGTCGCCCTCCTTCACGGGCACCCCGCGTAGTTCTGTGTCCTTCGTGGCCGACCGGAGGAACGCGATGAGCGGGCAGACGTAGCGGAGCATTTCTTCAACCGCAGTCGGCAGCAGCGACGGATCCGCCTCCAGCTTTGCCCGCTCCTCCGGATGGTCCATCAGCACGCACGTGCCTCCAGCGACCAGGTTACGGGTCGTGTCGCCGCCCGCATTGATCAGCAGCATGAATAAGTAGTTGAACTCCCTTTCAGTGAGGCGCTGTCCGTCGACCTCGGCATGCAGCAGCGATGTCGCGATGTCATCGCCAGGATCCGCACGTTTGCGGGCCACAAGTTCCGTTGAGTACCCAAACATCTCGGCGGCGGCCCTCATGGTGCGCTTGTCGCCTTCCAGACCGGTGTTCATGATCTCGGTCAGCTCGTAAAGCCGGTAGCCGTCTTCCAGCGGAATGCCGAGCAGTTCGGCGATGACGTATGAGGGCAGCGCCCCGGCGACGTCGGTGACGAAGTCGCACTCGCCCCGCTCGATGACGCTGTCGACCACGTCGCGCGCCATGTCCGTGATGCGCTCGTTGAGCTTCGCTACCTGGCGCGGCGTGAAGCCCTTGCTGACCAGAGCGCGCAGCGCGGTGTGCCGCGGCGGGTCCATCGTCATCATCATCACGCCCCGCTGGTCGGCGATGTCGTCGGGACCGGGCACATCGAAGAAAACCCCCTTCGCCTCCGACGACCACGTGGCGCTGTCGCGGGACACGGCGTAGACCTCGTCGTAGCCGGTGAGCGCGAGGAACCCGGGTCCGTCCTTGTACGGGTGCCATGCGACGGGTGCACACTCGCGGAGCTTCCGGAACGCATCGAAGGGCATTCCCGACATGTATGTGTCTGGATCGGCGAGGTCGACACCGCCGATGCTGATCGCGTCTTCGGTCACGCCCGACCTCCTCTGTGGTGTGATCGTGCTCAGGACACACGGTGTAGCCGGTCGAGAATATAACCGACCGGAACCTTCCGGGAGGTGATTTCCGGCTCAACATCCGGACGTTTGTCGGCGTCGGGCTGGCCCGGGTGTCCAGTTATCGCGTCGGATGCGGCAGCCATCCCAGAGACACTAAGAGAGTCGGCCTAACTATTTTGATCCCCTGTCGACTGCGGAAATTTCTCGATCAATAGAACGAGTTCTACTCGACCGAGACGTGCAGTCGCGTCTCATCACGTTGCGGGCTCGCGAATGCAAGCAGTTCTCGTGGAAGGACTCGACATAGCGAGTCGATCTCCATATAACTGCGTTGCAACGACGCTGGCGGCTCAGGCCCCTGCGTTGGGCGGAGACAAGCCGGCCTCTTTCAGCAGCCGTCGCTCGTCGACCTTGCTGGAAGGCGTCAAGGGCAAGTTCGCCACTAAGACGAATTGATCGGGCAGCATCGTTTCCGGGAGCCGTTTGCTGGCGGCCTGGCGGACGGCGACAGGAGTGAGCTCGCCGTCCGGCACCACGAATGCGACGACCCCCAGATCGCCCTCCAGGTCGAAGGTCGTGCACGCCGCGGATGCGACCCCGTCGATACCACCGAGCGCCTCGGTCACCTCGACCAGCGACATCCGCACACCATGTCGCTTGATGACGCGGTCCGAACGCCCCACGTATACGTAGTTGCCCCGGTCGTCGCGGACGACGAGGTCACCCGTGCGGTAGAGGGTGGTTCCTTCGACGACGTCCGTCCGCAGCACGGCTGCGCTCTGCGCCGGGTCGTTCAGATATCCGGCCATGAGCTGCAGTCCGCCGATGTACAGCTCGCCGACCACTCCAGGACGATCCACCAGCCTTCCGTGCTCATCAACGAGGTGGAACGAACTCCCGGGATGAGGAGGACCGATCGGTACCAGCCCCGCGTCGAGCAACTCGGGCGTCAGTTCCAGATGGGCGACGGCGATGGTCGTCTCGGTCGGGCCGTACCGGTTCACCACTCGCAGTCCCGGACTAGCGGCCCACACCGCCCTGATATCGGCCGTGGACGGCGCTTCGCCGCCCAGGGCCATCACTCTCAGCGGGGTGTCAGCCAACCGCGCCAGACGGCCGCTGGCCCGGAGCAACCGGAGGTAGCTGGGAGAGAAGCTGGTCGCCGTGATCCGCTCGCTGTCAACAATCGAGAAGAACCTGCGTGGGAACAGGAGGGCTTCCCGGTCGGGGATGACGAGGGGGACGCCGCGCACCAGCGGAGGAAAGATGGCAGAGAAGGACCCGTCAAAGTGCACGGGCGAAACGCATAGGCCCCGGTCGTCCGCGGTGAGTCCCACGGCGTCGGCGCATGCTTCGACTGCGGTGAAAAAGGCCTCTGGGGAAATCTGCACCCCCTTGGGGATACCGGTCGTCCCCGACGTGTAAATGACGTATGAGATAGGGCCCGTTACGGGTGGTGGCGTGCGCCCATCTGCGACGCTCAACGCCGAAATGGAGGTCCACGCCGTGCCGACGGGAAGTCCCGATGGCGCCGTTTGGTCCGAGCCGGCGGTGATCACCTGTGCGGGCCGGCAGTCAGCTACGATCTGCGCACGGCGGAGATCTGGATCGCTGATCGCCAGCGGAACGAACGTGACCCCCGCCCACAGACAGCCCAGTGCCGCCACCACGAAGTCCACAGAATTGCCGATCAGCAGGGCAACCCGATCGCCGGGCTCGACGCCTTTCTGAAGCAAGCC
>DASQRI010000539.1:0-2845 GCA_035642975.1 Mycobacterium sp. | reverse complement strand
GTGCTGCTCACCTACCGACCCGAATATCACGGCGCACTGACCCGGGTGACCCATGCCAACACCGTTACCCTTGCGCCGCTGAGTGATCCGGAAGGTGCGGCACTGGTCGCAGATCTCCTCGGGCCCGACCCGTCGGTCAATGCACTAGGCCGAAGCGGGAGAAGCCATTCGCTGCCGTAGTTTGAGCTCACGGGCCAATCCGAGTTGACATTGCCCCTCCGCCGCGGCTTGGCGCCGTAATCGAATCCCGCAGCCCGGCCTCGGTTGATGAAAATGCTGCGCTGATCGCCGAACATCTGGAGACCGCCGGTGATGGGCACGCCGCCTACGGCTGGCACATGCGGGCCGCAACCTGGGCGACCAACCGCGACATCGCAGCCGCGCGACTGAGTTGGGAGCGTGCCCAAACGATCGCCGACGCCCTCCCCACGGAGGACGCTAACCGAACCTCCATGCGGATTGCTCCGCGCACGATGCTGTGCGGGATCGCCTGGCGAGTCCATGCACATGTTGCCGGAGGCCGCTTTGAGGAATTGCGGCAGTTGTGCACCGTCGGCGGGGACAAAGCATCACTGGCGATCGGCATGGCGGGCCTGGTGATGGAGCACGCTTTCCAGGCCCGGATGCGCGAGGCGTCGCAGCTGGCATCGGAAGCCATGGCCCTCCTCGAGTCGCTCGGCGATCCGATCCTGACGGTGGGGCTGTCCTTCCCGGCCATCTACGCCAAGGGTGAAAGTGGTGAGTTTTGTGACGCGCTGCGGTGGTCACAGAGGGTCATCGACCTGGCCGACGGTGACCCCTCAATAGGCAACTTTATTTTCGGGTCTCCTTTAGCGCTCGCCTTTGCGCAACGGGCTATTGCCCGTTACTGGCTGGGTCGTCTTGGATGGCGCGACGACCTGCACCGCGCCCTGGCCATGGCCCGCAGCGCCGACCCCATGTCCTACGCGATGGTTGTCGGCTTCGTCTACTTCTCGGGGATACCGCTTGGCGTGCTGGCTGGTGATGATCGGGCGGTGGGCGAGAGCCAGGATGCTCTGCGGATTGCCGACCGATCCGGTGATGACTTCGCGGTGGCCATGGCACAGGTGACGCTGGGCCTTGCGCTGGTGCACGGCCCAACGGATGCGGAGCGTGACCGCGGACAAAAACTGCTGGCCGAGGTCAGCGACGTGTTCCTGCGCCAGAGGTATCTCCTGGGTGAGTTACCGCTTGTGAACGTGTACTTGGCGCATGAGCGGTTTCGGCGTGGAGATCGTGATGAGGCCATCTCGCTGATGCGCGCCGCCGTCGACCATCTATTCCGCGAGGGACAGCTGCTGGAGTGGGGCATTCCAGCGACGGGCGTTCTGGTGGAGACACTGCTCGATCGCGGGGCCGACGGTGACGTGGTCGAGGCCGAGGCCGCGATCGAACGGTTGGCGGCCGCGCCGGCCGAAGACGGTCTGGTGATGCGCGACATCTGGCTGCTGCGGGTGCGGGCTCTACTGGCGCGGGCTCACGGCGACGCCGACGTGTACAACCAGCTGGGGGAACGCTACCGCGACATGGCGAGAACGCTTGGCTTCGAAGGACATATCGCCTGGGCCGAGGCGATGCCGTGATGAGGTCGCTCGGCGCTCCTGTCGATCGTTACAAAAGTCCACACTGTCTCAGAACTAACGTTGTGGGTTTCTCGAAAGCCGCAGCAAAAGTAACGGGTCGCGAGGGAGGTTTGATCTACCTCCTCTTAGCGGGTGAGATCAACCCGCGTGTCGGTCTCTTGGTCGATGCCGAAGACCTGCACGGCGGCTGATTTTCCTTTTAGGACATGGAATCCCCGGTCGATGAGTCCGGGTGGTCGAGACGCCAGACCGTCGATGCACTGCTCGGTGAGAAGGATGGCGTCGCCGGTGGTTTTGGTGAGTTGCTCGACGCGGGCTGCTACGTTGACGGTGTCGCCGATCAGGGTGAATTCGAGCTTGCCGCCGCCGCCAATAGTGCCGGCGATCACCACACCAGTATTGATCCCGATGCCGATACGAAGCTCCCCGCCGAATTGCTCGGCAACACGGCGGTGGATCAACACCGCGACGTCCACCGCGGCGTCAGCATGATCCGCAAGATCGTTTGGTGCGCCGAAGACAGCCAACGCTCCGTCGCCGAGGAACTTGTTGACATGCCCACCGGCGTCGACCACGGCAGGCACGACGATCTCGAATAGCGCGTTGAGACGGGTGACGGTGTCCTCGGCCGTGTTGGCCTCGGCGAACGGGGTGAAATCTCGGATGTCGACGAACATCACCGTCACCTGGCGGCGTTCACCGGTGAAGACGTCGTCGCCCTGCGCTAGCAGCCGCGCCGCCAGGGCTGGATCGACGTAGGTGCCGAACGCCGCCTGAAGTCGTTGCCGCTCGGCTAAGCCGGCTTGCATGCGGTTAAATGACGCCGCCAGCGCGCCGAGATCATCGTCTTGAACCACTGGCAGCCGTTGGCTGTAGTCGCCGTCCGCAACACGCTTCGTTCCTTCGGCAAGATCCCTAATTGGTTTCAGGGCCGGCGAGAAGGAGGCGAAGACCGTTATCGGCACACCGAATCCCAGGGTCAACCCGAATCCGATCACCACCCAAAACGCGGGAATGTGATTCGCCCGGTCGAACACAGCCGTGACCATCGCGGCCACAACGGCGAAAGCAAACGCGACACCGAGCATTGACAGGTTCGTCCAGGTGGCGAAGGTAGGGCGAGACCGCGGCAAGGAGTCCCCAATTCCCTTGCCGCCAGCGAGCGCGACCCTTACCGGCCGCAGCGGGGCTTCCGCTAAGCTGTGCACCCCGATCAAGTGGCAGGCCGGCCCGAAAATTGC
>DASQRI010000538.1:0-5531 GCA_035642975.1 Mycobacterium sp. | reverse complement strand
GGCTGTCGGCGCCTCCCAAGGCGGGTATGCGGCGATGGCGCTGGCCACCTTCCACCCCGACCGGTTCGGCTACGCCGGCTCGCTGTCCGGCTTCCTGTACCCGTCGAACACCACGACGGGTGGCGCGATCCTGGCCGGTCTGCAGCAGTTCGGCGGCGTTGATGGCAACGGCATGTGGGGAGCCCCGCAGCTGGGCCGGTGGAAGTGGCACGACCCGTGGGTGCACGCCGGACTGCTCGCGCAGAACAACTCCCGGATCTGGGTCTGGAGCCCGACGAACATGGGCGGCGACGCCCCCGCCATGATCGGCCAGGCCGGCGAGGCGATGGGCAACGCCCGGTTCTTCTACCAGCAGTACCGCAACGTCGGTGGGCACAACGGCCACTTCGACTTCCCCGGTGGCGGCAGCAACGACTGGGGCTCATGGAGCTCCCAGCTGGGCGCGATGTCCGGCGACATCGTCGGCGCGATCCGCTAGGTCGTCGACCGGGTGCGGTGCCGCGAGCCGGTACCGTAAAGGGGTGCTGCAGCAGTTACGGTCGCTTCCTCGCGCGGTGCCGTTAGCCTGCCCCGCCGCCGACTGTGCAATCGATCGACTCTGCTAGCAGGAGACCATGGCTGTTAAGTCTCGGCGGAAGCGCCGCCGTGTCCTGGCGTTGAGCGCGGCCGCCGCAACGGCCCTCGTCGTCGCGCTGGTCATCTACGCGGTGGTCTCCATCCTGCGGCAACGGGAGACACCGCCGAGCGCGGTGCCGCCCAGCATTGTGCCGCCGACCAGCAGTGCGGCTTTCCCGCACAAGCCGCGGCCGGCGTCTCAGGACGCCAGCTGCCCTGACGTGCAGCTGATCGCGATCCCCGGTACCTGGGAATCGTCGCTGCAGGACAACCCGCTCAACCCGGTTCAGTTCCCGAAAGCGTTGCTGCTCAACGTCACTCGTCCGATCAGCGACCAGTTCAACTCCAGCCGGGTCGAGACGTACACCGTTCCCTACACCGCTCAGTTTCACAACCCACTCAGCGGCGATCAGCAGATCTCCTACGACGACAGCCGAGCCGAGGGAACCCGCGCTGCGGTCAAGGCGATCACCGACATGAACAACAGATGCCCGTTGACCAGCTACGTACTGGCGGGTTTCTCGCAGGGCGCGGTGATCGCCGGTGACCTGGCCAGCGACATCGGCAACGGTCGGGGACCGGTCGACGACGACTTGGTGCTCGGTGTGACCTTGATCGCCGACGGCCGCCGCCAGCAGCGGGTGGGCCAGGACATCGGGCCCAATCCGCCGGGCGAGGGTGCCGAGATCACCCTGCACGAGGTGCCGGTGCTGTCCGGCCTCGGTTTGACGATGACCGGCCCGCGGCCGGGCGGTTTCGGGACACTCAACGGCAAGACCAACGAGATCTGCGGGTCCGGCGACCTGATCTGCGCTGCACCGCCGGAGGCGTTCAGCCTGGCCAACCTGCCCAGGACGCTGGACATCCTGGCCGGCGGCGCCGGGCAGCCGGTGCACGCGCTGTATGCCACCACGCAGTTCTGGAGTCTGGACGGCCAGCCGGCCACCGAGTGGACATTGAATTGGGCGCACGATGCGGTCGAAAACGCCCCCCATCCGAAACGCGGGTGATCAGGCCAGCGAGATACGGCCCGGCGTCACAGGTCACAGTTGTGACAAGCGGTACGTTCGGATTTGGTTCGCAACGCACCGCCCACTAACATTAAGAGAAATTTAAGAGCAGTTTTGGTCGGCCTGACCCATCGATGCGTTGCGGATCGCTCGGCGCGCTTCTGTAGCATCTGTGAGGTTTACCGTTCGCGACAGCCCTGCGCAGGCGAAAGTGTGGTGTCCCGCAGGCCGACCCGAGTCCGATGTAACCGTCGGTGAGGCTCACACAGACTTAACCCGAGAAGCGTGGTGAAAGAGAGAGCGGTATGGCCTACCACAACCCATTCATCGTGAACGGCAGGATCAGGTTCCCGGACAACACCGACCTGGTTCGTCACGTCGAGAAGTGGGCGAAGGTGCGCGGGGACCAGTTGGCCTATCGGTTCCTGGACTTCTCCACCGAACGCGATGGTGTCGCCAAGGACATCTCATGGGCCGAGTTCGGTGCCCGTAACCGCGCGGTGGGCGCCCGGCTGCAGCAGGTCACCCAGCCGGGTGATCGCGTCGCTATTCTGTGCCCGCAGAGCCTGGACTACCTTGTCGCGTTCTTCGGCACCCTGTACGCCGCCCGGATCGCGGTGCCGCTGTTCGATCCGGCCGAGCCGGGTCACGTTGGCCGGCTGCACGCGGTGCTCGACGATTGCACCCCGTCGGCGATCCTGACCACCAGCGACTCCGCCGAAGGGGTCCGCAAGTTCTTCCGCAGCCGCGCGGCCAAGGATCGGCCACGCGTCATCGCCGTGGACGCACTGCCCAACGACGTCGCCAACACCTGGCAGCCCGTCTTGGCCAGTCACGACACCGTCGCCTATCTGCAGTACACCTCCGGCTCCACCCGCACCCCGACGGGCGTCCAGATCACGCATCTGAACTTGCCCACCAACGTGGTCCAGGTGATCGATGCCCTGGAGGGCACGGAAGGCGACCGCGGTGTGAGCTGGCTGCCGTTCTTCCATGACATGGGCCTGATCACCACCTTGTTGTCGACGGTGGTCGGCTACAGCTTCACCTTCATGACGCCCGCCGCCTTCGTGCGTCGGCCCAGCCGGTGGATTCGCGAGCTCGCACGCAAGGATGGCGAGACCGGCCAAACCTTCTCCGCCGCACCGAACTTCGCCTTCGAACACGCGGCGCTGCGTGGCTTGCCCAAAGAGGGTGAGCCGCCGTTGGACCTGAGTAACGTCAAGGCGATCCTCAACGGCAGCGAGCCGGTGTCGGCGGCGTCGATACGCAAGTTCAACGAAGCGTTTGCGCCGTTCGGCTTCCGGGAGACGGCGATCAAGCCGTCCTACGGTCTGGCCGAGGCCACCCTGTTCGTCTCGACCTCCCCGATGGACGAGGCGCCGACGATCATTGACGTCGACCGGGAGGCGCTGAACAACGGGCGGTTCGTCGAGGTGGCCGCCGACGCGCCCAGCGCCGTCGCGCAGGCCTCGGCCGGCAAGGTCGGTGTCGACGAGTGGGCGGTCATCGTCGACGCCGATACCGCCACCGAACTGCCCGACGGGCAGATCGGCGAAATCTGGCTGCATGGCAAGAACATGGGTGCCGGTTACTGGAACCGGGAAGAAGAGACGCACGAGACTTTTAAAAACATCCTCAAGTCGCGTACCAACCCAACACGCGGCGAAGGCGCCCCCGACGACGGAACGTGGGTACGCACCGGTGACTACGGCACCTACCACAACGACCACCTCTACATCACCGGCCGGGTCAAGGACCTGGTCATCGTCGACGGGCGCAACCACTATCCGCAGGATCTGGAGTACTCGGCGCAGGAAGCCAGCCGGGCGCTGCGCACAGGTTATGTGGCCGCTTTCTCGGTGCCGGCCAACCAGCTGCCCGCCGAAGTGTTCGACAACGCGCACGCCGGGCTGAAGTACGACCCAGACGACACTTCCGAGCAGTTGGTGATCGTCGGTGAGCGTGCCCCCGGCGCGCACAAGCTCGACTACCAGCCCATCGCCGACGACATCCGGACGGCCATCGCCGTCCGGCACGGGGTGACCGTGCGCGACGTGCTGCTGGTGCAGGCCGGCTCGGTTCCCCGGACCTCCAGCGGCAAGATCGGCCGCCGCGCATGCCGCGCCGCCTACATCGACGGCAGCCTGCGCGGCGGTGTCGCGTCCCCGAACTCCTTCCCCGACGAAGCCGACTGACCGCGAACATGACTGACGCAGACCTCGATTCCCAACTGCCGGCCGACGACGACGATGCAGAGCAAGAGAGCGATGTGGGGGCACCTCCCGCTTGCGGGGGAGAGGAGCGGCGCATGACCGGGGCCGCAGTCACTGAGTCCGCCGGCAAGCCGGCGCGCACCGACATGACGGTCAACGAGGTGCGGCGGTGGTTGCGCAACTGGGTCGCCAAGGCCACTGGGCGGTCGCCCGACTCGGTCGACGAGGCCACGCCGATGGTGGAACTGGGTCTGTCGTCACGTGACGCGGTGGCGATGGCCGCCGACATCGAGGACCACACCGGGGTCACGGTGTCGATCGCGGCCGCCTTCGAGCATCCAACGATCGAAACGCTGGCCAACTGGATCGTCGAGGGCGACCCCGAGATCGACGATGTTGCCGACGACACCGACTGGACGCGTGCCGGGCCGGTCGAGCGGGTCGACATCGCCGTGGTGGGCCTGGCCACCCGGCTTCCCGGTGACATGAACAGCCCCGAGGAAACGTGGCAGGCGCTGCTGGAGGGTCGCGACGCCATCACCGACCTGCCCGAGGGCCGCTGGTCGGAGTTCATGGAAGAGCCGCGGCTGGCCGAGCGCATCAACAAGGCCCGCACCCGCGGTGGCTACCTGAAAGACATCAAAGGCTTCGACTCCGAGTTCTTCGCGCTGTCGAAGACCGAAGCCGACAACGTGGATCCGCAGCAGCGGATGGCGCTCGAGCTGACCTGGGAGGCGCTCGAATACGCGCGCATCCCAGCGTCGAGCCTGCGCGGGGAGTCCGTCGGTGTGTATGTCGGCACCTCCGTCATGGACTACAGCTACTTGGCGATGTCCGACCCGACCGTCGCCCACCCCTACGCGATCACCGGGACGGCGAGTTCAATTGTCGCCAACCGGGTTTCGTACTTCTACGACTTTCACGGCCCGTCCGTCGCGGTCGACACCGCCTGCTCGAGCTCGCTGGTCGCGACCCACCAGGCGGTGCAGGCGCTGCGCAGTGGCGAGTGCGATGTGGCTGTCGCCGGCGGGGTCAACGCGCTGATCACCCCGGCGGTGACGCTCGGGTTCGACGAGATCGGTCAGGTGCTGTCACCCGACGGCCGGATCAAGTCGTTCTCCTCGGACGCCGACGGCTACACCCGCTCCGAGGGCGGCGCCATGCTGGTGCTCAAACGCGTCGACGACGCCCGCCGCGACGGCGACCAGATCCTCGCCGTGATCGCCGGCAGCGCGGTCAACCACGACGGCCGGTCCAATGGTCTGATCGCGCCCAACCCCGACGCGCAGGCCGACGTGTTGCGCCGGGCCTACAAGGACGCCGGCATCAACCCGCGCACGGTCGACTACATCGAGGCGCACGGCACCGGCACCGTGCTGGGCGACCCGATCGAGGCCCAGGCGCTGGGCCGGGTCATCGGCCGCGGCCGTCCCGCCGACAAGCCGGTCCTGCTCGGCGCGATCAAAACCAACATCGGGCACCTCGAGTCGGCGGCCGGTGCGGCCAGCCTGGCCAAGATGGTGCTGTCCCTGCAGCACGAAAAGCTGCCGCCGTCGATCAACTACGCGGGGCCCAACCCCTACATCGACTTCGACGCAGCGCATTTGCGCGTCTTGGACACCATCGCCGACTGGCCCCGTTACGGCGGGTACGCGGTCGCCGGGGTGTCGAGCTTCGGTTTCGGCGGCGC
>DASQRI010000537.1:0-15827 GCA_035642975.1 Mycobacterium sp. | reverse complement strand
ACTGGATCTGGGTAACAGATGACACGCGCTAATCCGTTGTTCCCGTACGTCTATCGACTCGGCATGCCGATCTTCGACCGGCTGTTCTATCGCCGGTATCGCCGAGAGGCGATGAGCCACGCGAACGGCCGACTGCTGCTGGTCGGTGTCGGTCCTGGGACCGACTTGTTGTTCCTTCCGCCCGCGGTGACATCGGTCGCTGCCGTGGAGCCCGAGGCGGCAATGCGCCGAATGGCGTCTGCGCTGGCTCGCCGACACGGCATTGCGGTCGATATCGTCGACGGGATTGGCGAGTCGATCCCATTCCCGGACAACAGTTTTGACTCGGTGCACGTCGGGCTTGTGTTGTGCTCGGTTGACGATGTGGCCACTACCCTCGGCGAGATCCGACGGGTGCTGACCCCCGGAGGCAGGTTGGTCGTGCTCGAGCATGTCCGCGGGGAGGGCGCGATGGGTCGGTTCCAGGACCTGATCGCAAAGCCGTGGTCGTGGTTGGCTTCCGGTTGCGAGCCCAACCGCCGAACCGTCGACGCCATTGCGGCCGCCGGATTCGATACCACCGGACTGCGCCGCATTCCACGCACTCTGGTGCCACCACCGTGCACACCGCATCTGCAAGGGTTCGCCACCGTCCTTGACCGCGATGCCTGAACGTGAGCGACCGACCGTGTGGGCGACCCACAACATCATCATCGGAAAAAGGAGGCAAGCTGTCGGCGCTGGGAGTCCACGACCTGTCATCAAACTCGAGAATTGGAGTGTCCCATGAGTGCTCGGGGTTTTTCGCTCGTCGCCGCGGCTGCCGGGGGTTTCCTTGCCGCGGGGCTCATTCCGTTGGCAACCGGTGCCGTCGCTCACGCAGACGGCGATAACGGCGACGGCATGGGCTTGGCGGGGGCCGATCCAAGCTTCCTAACTTCGGCGACCGATCCTGGCTTCATAAGTTCGACCGAAAATTTTGGCCTGTTCACCGACATCGCGGCCGCCAACCCTGATGACAACGAATTTGTTGGGGACTTCCTCGAGGGTCCGACGGTTAATGGCAGTCCGCTCTTCGAGGACGTTTTGACCTCGGGGGCTGACCCCGGGGACGGCTTGGCTGCCCTAGGGGCGCCCGATGACTTGGGCGTGGGTGTGGCCGGGGAAACCATAAACACCTTCCTAGTGCCGAGCGACCCAATGCTGGACTTCACGACCACGCTTCCGTTCGCAGATCCCCTCGCCAGCCTCTTTACCGACCTTATTCAAATCGGCCTTATCTGAGGCCTCCGGTCCGCGAACCCGGGCCTGTGAGGTTCGCTTCAGGAGCAACTAGTAGTCGACGCCGACCGCGTCGATGATGTTCAGTCGCGCCGCGCGGCGCGCTGGCGGCAACGAGCCGAGCAGGCTGATCGCCAGCGCGCCGACGGTGAACACAAGTGCCATCGGACTCGGCCGGAAGTCCACGGTGAAATTCATGATGTCCCCGCTGACCAGGCTGTAGAGCCACTGGTCCGTCAGGCCGAAGAGAAGTCCGCCGACGCCACCGACGACACCGATGGAGGCCGCCTCGGCCAGAATCATCTGCAAGGTGAACCGCCGACTGGTTCCCATCGCACGCAGCACACCAATTTCACGACGCCGCTCGAGTACCGAGAGCGTCAATGTGTTGAAAAGTGCTACCGCCGCTACGAATACGACGATGATCCATACGGCGTTAGCGATGTACATGCTCTGATGAAGTGGCGCCTCCAGGCCTGTGAGCGCCGTGCGACCGTTGTATACGTAGTTCGGCGCCGGCACGACGTGGCGCACGTCGGCCAGCAGGCGATTCGGATCCACGCCTGCGGCCGCGGTGAGCTGGAGCGTGGTTGCTGCCGGACGGTCGAACCATGCCCGCATTCGATCGAGGCCTATCCCGACGGTGCCGATGACCGTCGAGAAGTACGGGACCAGGGCAAGCACAGCGGTCCGCCGCGGGCCGTGCGGTGTCTGCAGTTGTAGGTCATCGCCGACCCGGACATGCAGTGTTTTGCCGAGGTTCTGCGAAAGCACCACGCCCCGACCGGCGAGCACCTCGCTGCCTACCCGCTCACCGAGCGCGCGGTAGAGCGGATCGGCGGTCCCGGCCGAAAACCCGTCGAGCATCACACGGGTGCCGCCGACCTCAGCGAACCCGAATGCGCCTTCGGTGACCCGCTTCACGCCCGGCACTCCGGCAACCTTGCGGGCAAGATCTTGTGGCAGCGCGTCGACGGCATAGCTATCGGCAGGGTCCGCGCTCACCCACACGTCGACGCCGGCGACCGGTGCGAAGATCGCGCGCGCCGACCGGATCATGTCGGCGTTCGTACCGGTGATCACGACGGTGGTAACCACGGCGATGAGCACGGTCATCACCGTGGCCCACACCCGCCGCGGCGCACGCTCGATCGTCGCCGCCGCGAGTCGCCCAACCGATCCGAACATCCGGGCCGTTGCCGCGGCCGCCTTGACGATCAGCGCGGTGAGCGCGAAGCCAAGCGCGATCTCAGCACTGAACAAAGCGAAGATCGCGGCGAAGGCGATTGTGCCGCGTTGGCCGACAACGACGACGATCGATGCCGCGAACACCGCGACGGCCGCAACCCCGCAGGCGATCCGCAGCCATCGCGGCACGAAGTCGGCGGCCGAAACCCCCACCGGTGCCAAGGCCTCAATCGGTGAAACCTTGTACACCTGCCGCGCAGCCATCGCCGATGCAGCCGCGCTGGTGATTACCGTCGCCGCCAGCGCCACCGGTATCGCGTAGCCGGGCAGCCAGTACTCGACCCGCGCTTCCAGCCCTTGGGTTATTGCCGGAGGCAATCGACCAATCGCCGCACGCCCCATGACGATTCCGATGCCCGCCCCGATCGCTCCGCCGATCACCCCGAGAATCGCGGCTTCGGCGAGCAGGTCACAAACGATGGTGGCGCGTCGCCCGCCGATCGCGCGCAGCATCGAGATGACCGGCCGGCGCTGGGTGATCGCCATCATCATCGTGGTGTAAACCAGGAACGCGCCGACCACCAATGCAACTCCGGCACCCATCAACGCCATGTAATTCATCAGCTTGACGCCGTCGCCGGCCCGGGCTGCCCGCATGCTCGGATCTGCAACGATTGCCCTACCCTTGACGGCGGCCGTGACTGCGGCGCGCACTGCTGCGAGACTGGCACCGGACTTCGTTGTGATCAGTATCGAGTCGAGCTGACCTTTTCGCCCGGTGATGTTCTGCGCCAAGGCAAGTGGAGCGAGGACGTAGTGTCCACCGTTGAGGTCGGCAAGCTGCTTACCGGTGAGCACATCCGTGACCATGACCGACGCCGAGCCCAGCCGGAATGTCTCGCCTTTGGCGTGCCCGACACCGGGCCCGACCTGAACGCCGTTGGGGTTGGCGGACAGTGTCTTCAATGGTTTAGCGGCGGCGTCTTTCAAGGCACCACCCAACGCGGCACTGCTCTTGTCCGCGCCGAACAGCAGAACTGGACCTGATGCCGTGGACGCCGAAGTCCGAATCATCGGTGCCGCGGTCGCGACGCCGGGGACGGCGGCGACTTCAGCCGTTATCGTGTCGGGAAATCCCGCGTCGGTAATGCCGGATACCTCGAGGGCCGCGATTCCGGCGATCCCGTCGGCCAGCCGGTTGACCGATCCGGTGATCGACCCGAAGATTCCGAATACCGCGACCAGATACATTGCGGACACTGCCATTACGGCGATCGAGGCAGTTGTGCGTCTCCAATGCACAGCGAGCTCGCGCAGGCTGAACAGGCGTAGCCGGCTTGCCGCGGCAGCCGTTGCCGCGGCCGGTCTCATCATCGGACTGCCGACAACTCGTCGGATCCGATCCGACCGTCCTGCAGGGTGATCACCCGATCGGTGGCCGCCGCGGCATCCGCATTGTGCGTCACCATCACCACCAGCCGACCGCGCCCGTCCTCGTGCGCCACCTCGGCAAGAAGCGTCAAGATCGAAGCGCCCGTTGCGGAATCGAGGTTTCCCGTCGGCTCGTCGGCCAGGATCAGCGGCGGGTCCATCATCAACGCACGCGCGACTGCGACCCGCTGCATTTGACCGCCGGACAGTTCCGACGGTCGGTGCTGGGTCCGGTTGCCGAGCCCCACTCGGTCCAGCAGCCCAACCGCGTCCGATTTCACCTTGCCCAGCCGGACGCCGTCGAGCAGCTTCGGGACGGCCACGTTCTCCCACGCCGACAGCGTCGGCAACAGGTTGAAGAACTGAAAGACGAACCCCACCCGATGATGGCGAAACTCCGACTGCTGTTCATCATCGAGGCGGCCGATCTCGTCGCCGTCGAATGTGATCGACCCAGAATCGGGGGTGTCCAACGCGCCGAGCAGGTGCAGCAACGTGCTCTTGCCCGCCCCCGAAGGACCGACGACCGACACGAACTGCCCGCCGGCGAGCCGCAGACTGATCGCGTCGAGTGCACGCACCGATTGGCCGCCAACCCGATACTCGCGCAGCACATTGCGAAGTTCGATGGTCAGTTCGTGGTCGCCTGTATCGGAGTTACCGAGTCGAGTGATGATCGTCCTCCCGCGAGATCGCGCTAGCCGCGCGCGACAGCCGCGCCTGGTTCCGTCATCAGGGTCGGCCGCCCCAGCGGACCGCGGCCGCGCCGGCGAAGTCACCCGCGTGCGCGAAGGCGGCCATCATGACCACATCACCGGCCTCGACCTGGCCCTCGGATATCGCCCGGTCCAAGTTGACCGGGATACCCGCGCCGAACAGGTTGCCGCACTCTTCAAAGGTGTCCCGGTGGCGTTCCCTGGGCAACTCGAGCGCATCGCGCCAATTGCGAAGAAACGCCCGGTTGGGCTGGTTGGTGACCAGCAGGTCGATATCTTTGGAGGGCAGGCCGATTCGGTCACAGACCGCCAGCGCCACTTCGGGAACCTGCCGGTTCCCGCGGGCCAGCACCTTGGTGACCTTGCTTTCAGTGAAGCCGATGCTGCCCTCACCGGGTCCGGCCTGCCACCACTTGCGGGGTGGGTCGTAGGAGAGCGTCATTTCACCGGCGTATTCGCCGTATGTGCGACATTCGATATCGAGAACGGGTGATTGGTCGGACAACGTGACCAGGCCCACCGCCGCGCCGTCGCCGGGCACTGCCGACTGCGCCTTGCGGCGAACACCAGCCTGATCGAAAAACTGCCCGGCCGCATTCTGTGCGATAGCGATCAGCGCGGTGTGCCCTTCGCCCGACGAGAGCAGCTTACGAGCCACGTTGAGCGCCAACACAAACGCAGCGCACCCGCCATTATTCAGGTCGAGCACCCAGGAGGGCCGCAAGCCCAGCCGGTGCGCGATGCCGCCACCTTCGCCGTAGAACGCCATGTCCGGTACCTGGGTGTGCGTGATCAATACGTCGGCACCTTCGATGACATCGTGGCCATGCCGTTCGATCAAACCTTGCGCCGCACGCTCGACCATGTCGGCCGGAGTCTCGTCCGGTGCGATGTGATGGCGGAACTTGGGAGCGCGGAACATGACGTTGTCGCGTAGATCGTCGGTCTCGGCGAATTGCGCGTAGTAATCAGCGCTGATCGGCTCGCCGGGCAGGTAGGTCGAGACGTCGATCAGACTCACGGTGGGCTGGCTCATGATGTCCTCATCTCATCCAGGTAGGGGTTACCGGCAGGCCGATGCGGTGGCGGTACTCAGCGATTGCCTTGAGGTTCTTCATTTCCAATAGATGGCCGGCGCCGAACATGTCCCAGAAGTCACCGACCCAAACCGGGCGTTCGGGTGGTGCGGCCTCCGGATAGGGGTTGCGGTCGTAGAACGGGTGGTGGCAATTGGTCCACAGCACAACCGAACCGGGCTTGTCGAGGACAGCCTGGGCGTCGATGACGCGCATCAGATAGATCATCCACAGGTGCTTGCCCTGATCCCACGCGCAGTGGTAGTCGACTGTCCGGGCCTGCCTGTTGGCAACGGTCCGGGTGTAGATCTCGGTCTGCGAACCGAGTCGGTCGTAGGCCAGCCAGAGACCAGGTTCGTCGGTGGGTGTGAAGCCGCGCAGACTGTACGTCCACTCTTCCAGGCTGCGGGTGTCAGACATGTACTCGTACAACTCATCCGGCGGACAGTCGATGTGGTCGTTGACGGTGCAGTACTCGCCGAACACCTGGTCGTGCGGGTAGACCGACCGCATCATCTCCATGATGATCGGCGTGGCCTTCTCGCGGGGGCTGGTTTCGATGCGGGTCACCCCGTCAATAGGCTCGGTGGTGCCAGTATGGGCGACGATATCCTCAAGCGCGGGAAGCGATGTCAACGCGGTTCTCCTTTGCAGTTCGGACATGTTGTCTGGCAATGGATTTGACTACCGACTGATTGAGGAATGGCGCGAAGGGCGAGGTTTCTTCGGCGTGGGTGACGTCGACCAGCCGTTGAGGCCGGGACTGTACCTGCCCGCCGTGTAGTAAGGGAGAACTCGTGCGCAGCCAGCACCGCGGTGATATCCGACCGGAAATATGCGGCGTCGTAGAGGTCCTCGATATTGGCGCCGTCGACACCGAACATGCAGTCCACTCCGAGCGCCGCAAGACACCCGATGATGTGGTCGATTGCCCGGTGCTGGGCATCTTTTCACCCTAACTCGTGACGATGCCAGTAGCACTACGCGTAAGTAACTTCATCTCACGGCTCGCCGAACTTACAGCGAGCGCTCGAGCAGGACCTGTCCGCTGTCGGCGGAAACCACTTGCACCGTCGCGATCTGATCGACCGGCGTCGAGATGCTGCCGCCGGGGTTCGCAGTATGTCCCGGTTCCGCAACCCAGGTCGCCAACTGCGTGTGGGTGCCGTCGCGATTCACCACGACCATCGCCAGCCTGTCATGGTGGGCGTAAACGGGCGCCAGGCACACGCAGTCGAGATCGATAACCGTGCCCCAGTGTTGGCTGCTCAGCCTCACCGTCGAGGCGAGCGCGTGTGTCCCAACCTGGGCCATCGGCAGCGCGGACACGCTCGCCTGCGGCGACGACGATGCCTGTGGCGGCGGCGCGGACGTCGGGGAGTGGCCCGGAAGGGCGACGAAGACACCGATCGCCAGCAGAGCGGCGGCGACGGCCCCAGTGGACCACGTCGTCAGGCGCGCACGGCGCCGGCGCCGGCGCACCGCGAACAGCAGCGAGGGCAGCAGGTCCGGACCCGTCGCCGGGGGCTCGGAGCTTTGGCTGATCGCGGCCACAGTCTCGCCATCGAGCTTGGACAGCAGGGCCGGCATGCCGCTAAGTTCGGCGACGGCCTGGCTGCAGAACGGGCAGACGCTCAGGTGCCCCTCAAACTCCCGGCGGTCGGCCGGTGACAGCGATCCCAGCACGTAGGCGGCATCCCACGTCGCGTACTCGTGGTTGTCGCCAGCGGGTAGGCCGCTGTCGCTGGGCGGGCCCAAACCTCGGATCACCATCATCGTGTACCCCCATCTGCTGCCATAAACAAGTATTCGGAGCCAACGGCTGCTCGGATGGCCCGCGGGGCCCGAGTTATCGGGGGCCCATCAGCTGTCGGGATCAGGTATTCGGGACCCGCGACCGTCCGGTTGGCCAGTAACGCCATCATCGGGTCACCCCCATCTCCTGCAGAGTGAGTCGTAGGGCCCGCACCGCGTAGTGTAGCCGCGACTTCACGGTCCCTTCGGCGATATCAAGATCAGCGGCGATCTGGGCGGTGGTCCAGCCGCGGTAGTAGGACCGCTCGATAACGGCCCGATGTTCGGGCGACATTTGGGCCATGGCATCGGCGATCAGAAGCCGGTCCAGCGCCGCATCGACCTGATCCGGAGTCGACTGTTCAAACTTGGTCGGGTCCTCATCCACGGAACCAACGACGTTGCGGAACTTCGGGCTTCGTCGCTCATCAATGATCATGTTGCGGGCAACGGTGAATAGCCAGGCACGTGCCGAACGTTCGACATCCCCGATGACCTCTGGATGTTGCCACGCCCGCATCAAAGTCTCCTGGACCACGTCCTCGGCACGGCTCGCGTCGCCGGTCAGCCGGAGCGCATAACGCCACAACGGTGCTGCATGCTCGTCGTAGAGCGCCTTCATCAATGCGGCTTCAGCAGCATCAGGTGCGCTGGTAGCACGGCTCACGCGATCACCTCCTGACAAGTGACACGAGCTGCGTGCCCTTCGAGTTCATCGTGGCGATACCGCACCGTGGTCACGCTCAGTCAGAGATCCAGTTTCCGTGGAACCCGTGCGGTACACGGCGCGGTAGCCGGATGCGAGCCACCGGCTCGCCCTCGAAGTCTGAAGCATCGATGACGACCAGATCGCTGCCGTCGGTCACCGGGTCGTAAACATAGGTCAGGTACCAGCCGGCCAACTCGTCGGACTGCCCGGCCGCAGGCGCGAACACCGCCTCGCCCGGCGCACTCGGCGCTCCATGGCCGCCGCCTCCGAATCGGTGTTCGGTTGCGGTATCGCGCTGCAGGTCATAGCGAACCAATGCGTCGCTGCTGACAGCGACGGAGTAACGAGCAGCCGCGCCGACCAGCCGGTCATCGGTGCGCGGGAACTCCACCCCGCGGTCGTCGAGCTGGCTCTCCGCGACAACCCCGGTGTCTAGGTTGATCTTCCAGCGCCAAAGCGCCGCGTCGGTCCCGAATTCACTACTGTCGCGCCACATCTCGGGGTACCGAAGTACTTCCAGAACAATGGAGTTCTCGTCGGGAGATGTCACGTCATAGGCGTTGGCGACGTGGAAGACGAAGCACGGGTCGATGTCGAACCACCGCAATCGACCGTAGGGGTCGTCGCGGCGCAGCACACCCAAGCGGGCCCTGTGCTGGTCGTTCCATCGATACGGTAAGTCCCGTTCGAATTGCTGCGTGATCGCAAGGCCCAAGTCGAACAGCAGCGGCAGGTCCATGAAGATCACGTGGTCGGCGGTCAGCGCGAAGTCGTGCATCATCGTCACCGCGGGGACATCGATGGGGCGGCTCACGGTCAGCCGGCCGGTGGCGTCGGCGCGGTGATAGCTGACGTGCGGTTCAAAGAGGTTGCCGGACCCGAAGAAATGCAGTTCGCCGGTGGTCGGGCAGATCTTGGGGTGCGCCGTCATCGAATCGGCCAACTTACCGCCGAAGTCGTAGGCGCCCAACGTTTTCAGGTCATTGCTGATTTCATAGGGCAGCGAGAATTCCATCAGGGCGAGCGTCTTGCCGGCGTGCCGGACGACATGGGTATTGGCGATGCTGGAATGCAGATTTCGGCTGCCGTCGTCGCCGTAGAGCGGGACAGGATGCTCGAAGCTCTCGGTGCGCACCCAGCGGTTGCGGTACCACGCAGCGCGGCCGTTCTCCAACCGAATTCCGTGCACCATGCCATCGCCGACGCACCAGTGACCTGCGCCCGCGCGCGGGTTGGGGCCGTTGCGCAGGTACCAGCCGTTCAATTCGGCCGGGATGCTGCCTTCAACCGGCAGATCGAACGCGGTCAGCTCGTCATGTACGGGGGCATAGTTGCCGGTGCGGAAGATCGGGAACACCGTCTGCGCGTCCACCGTCGTCGCCGCCGTCAGCACCGGTTGCAGTGCCGCGGGATCCGACGCCGCCGCCGACCGCTGGTCCGCTTTGGCCAGCAGGGACGTCAGCAGGTCCGGGCACGGCGGCACCGCGGTCGCTTCCTCGGCGGCGTCGGCACCGACGACCTGGTCGTAGTCGAGCAGCGACAGCATCGGTGAGACGGCTGTCAGCTCGGTCACGGAGTCCCGGCACGAGATGCAGCCCACCATGTGTGCCTCGAACTCGCGCCGATCGGCATCCGATAGCGCGCCCAACACGTAGGCGGCGTCCCACATCGCGAGCTCGTGGTTGCCCGATTGGTCGGGTTCGCCGTCGCGGGGCATGTTCCCGTTCCTCGATTCCGTCATTGCGCTCCACCAGTCTGCAGCCCCATCTCCATCAAGGCCTGGCGAAGCGATCGCAGCGCGTAATGCAGCCGCGACTTCACCGTGCCCTCGGCGATCCCCAGATCGGCGGCGATCTGCGCGGTAGTCCAGCCCTGGTAGTACGAGCGACCCACCACCGCCCGGTGGTCAACGGACAGCTGCGCCATCGCATCGCCGATCAGTGCCCGGTTCATTGCCTCGCCCGCCTCGTCGCGACCGGCCTTTTCCGGCGGTCCTGAGCCGTCGAACGAGATCACCTCATTGCGGAACCGGGCGCTGCGTCGGTCGTCGATGACCATGTTCCTGGCCACGGTGAAGAGCCAGGCGCGTGGCGACTGCCCGTTGTTCAGGACGTGCGGGTTTTGCCATGCCCGCAGCAAGGTCTCTTGGACCACGTCCTCAGCATGCGCACGATCACCGGTCAACCGCCACGCATAGCGCCACAAAGCGGCGGCATGTTCGTCCCACAGCCGCTTGATAGTGTTCGCGTCCGCGCCGGTGCCCGGTATGTCCATCACCAGCCTCTCGGGTGATGACACGGTGTAGCTGTCCGTTCGGTTCAATCAATCCGCGATTGAATTAGCCGAAGGTCAGGATGCGGGGTCCGTCATCGGTAGCCGCGACCGTGTGCTCCCAGTGTGCAGCACGCGAACCGTCGGCGGTAGTGACCGTCCACTGGTCGTCGAGGACCACGGTTTTACGCGTGCCCAGCGTCAACATCGGTTCGATGGCCAGCACCGATCCGGCGGCCAGCAGCGGACCGCGTCCGGGCGCTCCCTCGTTGGGCAGAAACGGGTCCATGTGCATCTGCCTGCCGATGCCGTGTCCGCCGTAGCCGTCGACGATGCCGAACGCGCGCCCGTAGCGGGCCTCGGCCGCGTGGGTGGCCGTTTCGATGGCATGCGACACGTCGGTCAGGCGGTTGCCGGGCACCATCGCCGCGATCCCGGCCTCCATCGACTCCTTGGTCGCCTGCGAGAGCACCTCGTCGGCGGGGATGAGCTGGCCCACCCCGAAAGTGATCGCGGCGTCGCCGTGCCAGCCGTCCAGGATTGCGCCGCAGTCGACGGAGACCAGGTCGCCGGCGGCGAGTTCCTCGCCGGCCGACGGGATGCCGTGCACGACGCGGTCGTTGACCGATGAGCAGATGGACGCCGGATAGCCGTGGTAGCCAAGGAACGACGGCGTCGCGCCGGCGTCGCGAATCACCGATTCGGCGATCTGGTCCAGGTTGTGCGTCGAAACGCCGGGCGCGGCGGCCTCACGCACTGCCCGCAGCGCGGCGGCGACCACGGCGCCGGCCGCGGCCATCGCGTCGAGTTCGCCGGCGGTGCGCTGCGGCACGACCTTGCGACCGCGCAGGCCCGCCAGGGCGATCATCGTTACTTCCCCAGGGCCCGCAGGGCACGGGCGAACACCTCGTCGACGGTGCCGACCGCGTCGACGGTTTTCAACTCGTTGCTGTAGTACTCGATCAGCGGCGCGGTTTCGTCGCGGTAGACATTCATCCGATTGCGGATCACGTCGTCGGTGTCATCGGCGCGGCCGCGGGCTTTGAGCCGCTCGAACAAGACGTCCTCCGGCACCCGAAACTCCAGCACCGCGTCGAGCTGGGTCCCCCGGCGCTCGAGCATGTCGTGCAGCGCCTGGGCCTGCCCGACGGAGCGTGGGTAACCGTCCAGGATGAAGCCCTCGGCGGTGTCCGGATCGCTCAGCCGATCGTCGACGAGTTCGTTGGTGAGTTCAGACGGCACCAGGTCGCCGGCGTCCAGATAGCGCTTGGCCTCCAGACCCAGCTTGGTGCCGTTGTTGATGTTCTGCCGGAACAGCTCACCGGTGGACAGGTGCGGTATCTGGAGTTTCTCCGCCAATTTCTCGGCCTGAGTGCCCTTGCCCGCTCCCGGGGGGCCAAGCAACACAACTCTCACTTCAGGAACCCTTCGTAGTTGCGCTGCATGAGCTGGCTCTCGATCTGTTTCACCGTATCCAAAGCGACGCCGATCGCAATCAGCACCGCGGTGCCACCGAACGGCAGGTTCTGCACCGTGCCGGTGGTGCCGATCTTGAGGAACAGGTTAGGCAGCACGGCGATGACGCCGAGGTAGATCGAGCCCGGCAGCGTGATCCGGCTGAGGACATAACGCAAGTAGTCGGCGGTCGGCTTTCCGGGCCGAATGCCCGGGATGAAACCACCGAACTTCTTCATCTCGTCAGCGCGTTCGTCGGGGTTGAACGTGATCGAGACGTAGAAGTACGTGAAGAAGATAATCAGCCCGAAGTAGATGCCGATGTAGACCGGGCTCGCCGGGTTCGACAAATAGTTGCCGACGAACTTGTCCCACCAGCTGTTGCCCAGACCGCCGGTGCCACTGCGGATCAGCTGGGTGATCAGGTGCGGAATGTAGATCAGCGAGGACGCGAAGATGACCGGGATAACGCCGGCCTGGTTGACCTTGAGCGGCAGATACGTCGAGGTGCCGCCGTACATGCGCCGACCCACCATGCGCTTGGCGTACTGCACCGGGATGCGGCGCTGCCCCTGTTCGACGAACACCACGCCGACGACGATGATCAGCGCCGAAACGCAGACCGCGACGAACACCACCCCGCCACGGCTGTCCAGAATGTTCTTGCCTTCACCCGGGATGCGGGCGGCGATGCCGGCGAAGATCAGCAGCGACATGCCGTTGCCGATGCCGCGCTCGGTGACCAGCTCGCCCATCCACATCACCAGCGCCGCACCGGCGGTCATCACCATCACGATCACCACCAGAGTGAAGATGCTCTGGTTGGCGATGATCTCCAGGCTGCAGCCCTGCAGCAGCCCGCCGTTAGCGGCCAGCGCCACGATGCTGGTGGCCTGCAGAATGGCCAGCGCGATCGCCAGATAGCGGGTGTACTGCGTCATCTTGACCTGGCCGGACTGGCCTTCTTTACGCAGTTCCTCAAACCTCGGGATGACCACGGTGAGCAGCTGCACGATGATGCTCGCGGTGATGTAGGGCATCACCCCGACCGCGAACACGGTCAGCTGCAGCAGGGCACCGCCGGAGAACAGGTTGATCAGCGAGTAAATCTGCGCGGCGTCCCCGCCGCTGACTTGCGCGATGCACTTCTGCACATTGGGGTAGTTGACGCCGGGCGACGGCACCGTGGCGCCGAGCCGGTAGAGCACCACGATGCCCAGCGTGAACAGGATCTTCCGTCTCAGGTCGACTGTTCGCAGCGATGAGATGAAAGCCGAAAGCACTCTTCCTCCTGCGCAGCCGGACTCTGGTCGCGGCATGCCTACTGGCTGGTGTATCCAGCACTGAAGTGTCCTGCATGGTCCTGCGTCACGCGCCGAGCACTTGCAGGCCACGACGTGTCCAAGCGCGCGTCAGACAGTCTACGAGAGTAACAGCGCACACAGCGTTCACCCGCAAACGGGTAGGCACGCAGACAGCGACGAGGCGTAAGGTTTCAGTAGCTCTTTACCTTGGCTAAGTATCAAGTCAACGGAAGTTTCAGTCGAGAGGTTTTGGATGGCATGCATGGGCGCAGATGAGTAGGGCACGGTTCGAGGGCGACACCTGGGATCTCGCTTCCAGCGTGGGGGTGACGGCAACCATGGTGGCGGCCGCCCGTGCCGTCGCGACGAGAAGCCCGAATCCGCTGATCAACGACCAGTTCGCCGAGCCGTTGGTGCGGGCGGTCGGGGTTGAGTTCTTCGCCAAGATGGCCGGCGGCGAGCTGGATCCGCACGACCTCGCCGACGACGAAGCCAAGGGATTGCGGCGATTCGCCGATGCGATGGCCATCCGCACCGATTACTTCGACACCTTCTTTGCTGACGCCACGGCCGGCGACGATGCGGGCCGTGGATCGGCCCGAGAAGGAGCCGGCCCATCGGACCCCGGGTCCGGTATCCGGCAGGCCGTCATCTTGGCCTCCGGCCTGGATTCTCGCGCCTACCGGCTGCCCTGGCCGGCCGGCACCATCGTCTTCGAGGTCGATCAGCCGCAGGTCATCGAGTTCAAGACCACCACGCTGGCCGCTCTCGACGCCCGGCCGACGGCGGATCGACGCGCGGTGGCGGTCGACCTGCGCGAGGACTGGCCGTCGAGCCTCACGCAGGCCGGGTTCGACCCGGGGCAGCGCACCGCCTGGATCGCCGAGGGGCTGTTGGGTTACCTGCCTGCCGAGGCGCAGGACCGACTGCTCGACCAGATCACCAAGCTGAGCGCCCCCGGCAGCCGGTTCGCCACCGAGGGCTTGCTGGACATCAACGATCTCAACGAACCCGAACTGCGCCGACGCATGCAGCGCCAATCCGATCGGTGGCGCGCGCACGGGTTCGACCTCGACATGGCCGCCCTGGTGTATTTCGACCGCCGGACCGACGTCGCGACCTACCTCGCCGAACGCGGCTGGGAAACCGTCGGCAGCGCCGGCACCGACCTGCTGGCCGAACACGGGTTGCCGCCGATCGACCCGGATGATGCCCCATTCGGTGATGTGGTCTATCTCAGCTCAGTGCTGAGGGAAGGGTAATGATGGCGCGCAGCGATACCGACAGTTGGGACTTGGCCTCCAGCGTGGGCGCGACGGCGACGATGGTGGCGGCCGCCCGGGCGCGGGCCACCGAGGACCCCGATCCGATCATCAACGACCCGTTCGCCGCCTCGCTGGTGCGCGCGGTGGGCATCGACTTCTTCACCCGTGTCGTCGACGGCGACATCGACCCCGCAGACGCCGGCGAGAGTGGCAACACGGAGTTGCAGACCGAAACCGACTCGCTAGCGGTTCGCACCCGGTTTTTCGACGAGTTCTTCATCAACGCCACCGCAGCGGGCATCGGTCAGGCCGTGATCCTGGCCGCCGGTCTGGATGCCAGGGCTTACCGGTTGGCATGGCCGCCCGGCACCGTCGTTTACGAAGTCGACCAACCCCAGGTCGTCGCATTCAAGACCGAGACCATGGCCGGGCTGGGCGCCCAACCGACGGCCGAGCGCCGCACGGTCAGCATCGATCTGCGCGACGACTGGCCGGCCGCGTTGCGCGACAGTGGTTTTGACGACACCAAGCCGTCCGCCTGGAGCGCAGAGGGACTGTTGATGTACCTGCCGCCGGACGCGCAGGACCGCCTCTTCGACCACATCACCGCGCTGAGCGCCCCCGGCAGCCGACTGGCCACCGAATACCACCCCGATACCGGGCCGACCATGGCCGAGCGCGGCCAGGCGATGAACGATCGGTGGGCCAGTCTGGGCTGCGACGTCGATTTGTCGGGGCTGTTCTACGACGGCGAGCGCAATAACGTCGCGGACTACCTCGGCGACGGCGGTTGGCAGGTGAACGCCCGAAATCGGCGTGAGCTCTTCGGTGAGTACGGTCGCGTCTTCCCCGGAGACGAGGCGCTGGCCGCGTTCCGCAACATCGTCTCCCTTGTTGCAACCCGTAGATAGGAGGTTCCTGATGGCCGTAAGCGATACCAAACGACACGACGGCGACAGCTGGGATCTGGCGTCCAGCGTGGGCGCCACCGCCACCGCGGTGGCCGCCCGGCGCGCGATGGCGTCGAAGGGCCCGAATCCCTTGCTCGACGATCCCTTCGCCGAGCCATTGGTCAACGCGGTCGGGGTCGACGCCTTCATCAAGATGATGAACGGCGAAATCGAGCTCGCCGACGACGACCCGGCTTTCAACGCGCAGCGATTGGCCGAGGGAATGGCGGTCCGGACCCGGTTCTTCGACAACTTCTTCGCCGATGCCGTCGCGGCGGGCGTGCGCCAGGCCGTCATCCTGGCCGCCGGGCTCGACACTCGCGCCTACCGGCTGGCATGGCCGCAGGGCACCGTGGTCTACGAAGTCGACCAGCCGCAAGTCATCGAATTCAAAACCCGCACGCTGGC
>DASQRI010000536.1:0-3322 GCA_035642975.1 Mycobacterium sp. | reverse complement strand
CGGCGACACGACGTTGGAGGCGGATGTGGTCGTGGTCGGCTCCGGCAGCGGCGGCGGGGTGGCCGCCGCGGTGTTGGCGCAGGCCGGCAAGCGGGTGATCATCCTGGAGGCAGGCGGCTACTTCAACGAGTCCGACTTCGTGCAGGTGGAAATGCTGGCCTACCAGAACTTGTTCCTGCGTGGCGGGTTCTTCCCCACCGCCGACGGCATGGTCAGCCTCGCCGCGGGGGGCACGGTGGGCGGCGGCAGCACCGTCAACTGGTCCCACTCGTTGATGACCCCGTCCGCTGTCCGCGCCTGCTGGGCCAAAGACAGCGGCCTCACCGACATCGACACGCCTGCGTTCGACGAACACCTGCGCGCGGTGTTCGACCGGATCAGCTGCAACGACAAGGTGGCCACGCAGAATGCCCCCCACCAGCGGTTGGCGGCGGGCGCATCCAAGCTCGGGTACTCCTACCGCCAGTCCCCACTCAACATCGACCCCGAGAGATACGACCCGAACCTGATCGGTTACAGCCAGATGGGTGATCAGACCGGTGCCAAACAGGGCACGCTGCGCACCTATCTGCAGGATGCGTCCGACGCGGGCGCGAAGCTGCTGCCCAACACCCGCGCCGAGCGGATCCTCACCGACGATGGCAAAGCCGTTGGTGTGGAGGCGACATACACCGATCCGCAGACGCAGCGTAACTTCCGCATCGTCGTCCACGCCCCGGCTGTGGTGGCCGCTGCCGGCAGCCTGGAGACCCCTGCGCTGCTGCTGCGGTCGGGCATCGGCGGGCCGGCCGTCGGCGCCGAACTGCGACTGCATCCCGCCAGCCTGGTCACCGGGATCTATGACGAACCCCAGGATCCGTGGTTTGGTCCCGGAATGGCCGGCGTCATGAACGAATTCGGCGAGGCGAACGAGGGCTTCGGGTACCTCATCGAATGCGTGCCGCACCTCCCGGGCCTATTCACCTCCGTGGTGCCCTGGCTCAGCGGCGCGCAGCACAAGGAGCTCACCCGCCAGTACCGGTACCGGGCCGACTGGGTGTTCATCGTCAAGGACCGCGGCGCGGGGAGTGTCACCATCGACGAGAACGGTCAGGCCGTGCACTGGTATCCATTCACCGACGAACTCGATCGTCGAAACTTCCGCGAAGCCATCGTGACTTCGATCCGCATGCACGAGGCGGCAGGCGCGCAGCAGATCTATTCCGCCGGCCAGCCCTTCGCGCCCTGGAACCGCGGTGAGGACCTCGAGGCGTTCATCGAAAAGGTGAACCAGGTGCCGATCGGCCCGGGCGGTACTCCGGTGTTTAGTGCGCACCAGATGTGCAGCGCACAGCTGGGCAGCAACCCGCAGACGTCGGTGGCGAAACCGACTGGCGAGCTGCACGACACGAGCGGGGTCTGGATCGCCGACGCCAGCGGAATGCCCACCTGCTCCGGGGTCAACCCGATGCTGTCCACCATGGCTCTCGCGCGCCGCACGGCCATGAACATGCCATAGGAAAGGCGCTCGAGCCCCTGGCGGGAGACTTCAACGGCCCGGTACTCGGTGTGATTGCCTATGAAACGGAAGAGGAGGCGATCCGGATCGCCAACGATTCGCGACACGACCTACACACGTTAGTGAGCGGGACCGGTCAGAAACGTGCCCGCAGCGTGGCTTGTCAGCAGCGCATCGGGCCACATCGCGATGAATGGCATACGCGACGAACCACCAGCTCTCCTTGGGGTGGGTTCAGCCACTCTAGCGTCAGCCGTGAATCGATATCTACGGAATCAAGGCGTTCCTCGAACCACGCGCCATCCTCGAGTAGCATGGCGCATTTTTCACTAACGCACGATCGGAGGAAGTTACCATGAGCAAGCTTTCCATTATCAATAAAAACGGCGTCGCGGTTGTTACTATCAACAATCCACCTGCGAACGTTCTTACCATTGATCTTATCAATGAGATCAACGCATTCGTCCTCTCCTTGAGCGATGACCGCGACACTAAGGTCGTCGTATTCAAATCATCATTCGACGACATCTTCCTGGCGCATCTGGACATCACTGTGATCAACGGAACCCCTGGCGGCCAGGCGGCATGCATTGAGTTCAGTCACATGATTGCCAACATCAAGGCCATGAGCCAGGCATCCATCGCCGTGGTAGACGGTGTTGCGCGTGGGGGCGGCAATGAATTCGCCATGGCGTGCGATCTTGCTTACGGTACCGAAAATGCGGCGTTCGCGCAGCCGGAAATTCACGTTAATATCCCTACCGGCGGGCAAGGTTCGGTACAGTTTGCGAGAAGGATGGGAAAGAATAAGGCCTTACAAGCTCTGCTACTTGGCAATGATTTCACGGCGCAGCAAGCGGAAGCCTTGAGTATCATTACACAGTTCGTACCCAAAGCTGAGATTGAAGATCATGTCAATACGGTTGCCGGTACCATCAGTGGGCTCGAGGTGCGCGATATCATGATGTACAAAGAGATCATCTGTGCAGCAGTTAGGGATGAGGGCGCGGGAGCCGACCTGGAACTAAGGCATTTCCTGGTTCGAGCGAAAGAGGAAAAGACCCAAATCATCTTCAGGTCCTTTCTGAAGCATGGAGGCCAAACGGAACGCGAAGCTACAGACTTTCAAGGTATATTTGCAGATGTCATTGCCGAATTATCACAATAGCCTGATTAAGTAATAGAGAAAAGTCATTAACTATCAGAGACTGTCGAAAGTTACCGGTACAACGCCGTGCCAATTCGCAGTCCAAATCTGAACCCTTTTGCGCGCAATATTGGCCCGACGTGGCACTGCTGCAATGCATGCTGATCGCCCTGGGGCGGCGCTGATGCTGTTGCCGACCAAAATGCAGCGCCGCGCCACCGAAGTTTCGTCTCGCCGAAAAGAGCTGCAGCACAAGCGAACCAGCCTCGGTCAGGA
The DNA here is from genome assembly GCA_035642975.1 of Mycobacterium sp. Taxonomy (GTDB): domain Bacteria; phylum Actinomycetota; class Actinomycetes; order Mycobacteriales; family Mycobacteriaceae; genus Mycobacterium. The sequence goes on along the minus strand of DASQRI010000536.1, from coordinate 401 downwards.
GCGAGCCTAACTCGCCCGTGACAACCAGCTCCGCAGCCGGGTGCACGACTTCGCCGCCCGCATCCACACCGTCATCGACACCCTCGACGACAACCAGAAACAGCAACTACTGCGCCTGAAAACCGTCACCACCGCGTCCGGTGTCAAGCCAAGACGGTTTGCGTTCCATTAGTGGCGATCACATCGGCGTGGTGTAGGAGCCGGTCGAGGATGCTGGCGGCGGTGGTGTGCTCGGGCAGGAAGCGGCCCCATTGCTCAAACGGCCCTACCGTGCGCTGAGGGGCAGCACCTGCCTTTACGTGGCGTACCTGCGGTGGCACGCCGGGATTCATGTTTGCGGTCCCTTCGACGTTGACTGTCCCGCATCGGTGTTCCAACGGTAGGTCCGCGGTGTGACGTGC
>DASQRI010000535.1:0-2589 GCA_035642975.1 Mycobacterium sp. | reverse complement strand
GACCCGCTCCCTGAGGTGATCGACGCAGCGCGCTGGCCCGGACTTCGGCTGCCCGAGGTCCTCGAGACGCTCGTCGAGGGCTACGAAGATCGGCCCGCACTCGGGCAACGTGCGCGGGAGCTGGTGCTCGACCGGGCGACTGGCCACACCACCACGCGGCTGCTGCCCACTTTCGAGACCATCAGCTACGGCGAGCTCTGGACGCGGGTCCGCGCGGTCGCCTCGGCGTGGCGCCACGATGAGACGTCTCCGGTGAATCCCGGCGACTTCGTCGCCACAGTGGGTTTCGCCGGGCCCGACTATCTGGCCGTCGACCTGGTATGCGCCTACCTCGGCTTGGTGTCGGTCCCCCTGCAACACAGCGCTCCGGTATCTGTGCTGAAACCGATCATCGAAGAGGTGGAGCCGCGGGTCCTCGCTGCCGGCGCGGAATATTTGGATCTGGCCGTCGAGTCCGCTTTGCAGAGTGCGTCGCTGCGCCATCTGGTGGTATTCGACTACCAGCCGCAGGTCGATGACCATCGAGAGAACCTCGAGCGCGCCCGGAAGCGGCTGCACGACGCCGGCATGCCGGTCGTCGTGAGCACGCTGGACGAGGTCATCCAGCGCGGTCGGCAACTTCCGCCCGAACCGCTTTACACCGGCGGTAGCGATGAACGGCTAGCGATGGTCATGTACACGTCCGGGAGCACCGGGACGCCGAAGGGCGCGATGTTCACCGAACGGACGTTGTCCAGCCTGTTCACCACATCGATCGCTGAGTCTGACGTCCCGGTGTTCAACGTGAACTTCATGCCGCTGAGCCACCTCGCCGGGCGGCTGCCGTTGGCCGTGTCCTTCCTGGCCGGCGGGACCAGCTATTTCGTTGCCCAGTCGGATCTGTCGTCGTTGTTCGACGACTGGGCGCTCGTGCGACCCACCGATTTGCTGCTGGTGCCCAGGGTTGTCGAGATGCTGTTTCAGCACTACCGGTCCACGGTGGACCGCATCAGCTTGGAGGGCGCCGACATCTCCGACGCGCAAGCGGGTGCCACCGCCGAACTGCGGGACCAGCTGCTCGGCGGCCGGGTGCTCCGCACATTCGCCAGCACCGCTCCCCTCGCCGCAGAGCTGCGGGCGTTTCTGGAGTCGTGCCTCGACATACACGTGGGCGACATGTATGGCCTGACCGAAGTCGTACCCGTGACCAGGGACGGCATCATCGTTCGCCCGTCGGTGATCGACTACAAACTCATCGACGTCCCCGAGCTGGGCTACTTCACCACCGACAAGCCGTATCCGCGCGGCGAGCTGCTGGTCAAATCGGAGAACAGCACACCCGGCTACTACAAACGCCCCGAGATCACCGCCGAGGCGTTCGACGAAGACGGCTACTACCGCACCGGCGACGTGATGGCCGAGATCGTACCCGATCACGTCGTCTACGTCGACCGGCGCAAAAACGTCCTCAAGCTCGCAAACGGCGAGTTCGTGGCCGTCGCCAACTTGGAAGCCGTGTTCAGCGCAGCGCCCCTGGTCCGGCAAGTCTTCGTCTACGGCAACAGCGAACGCTCCTACCTGCTGGCGGTGATCGTCCCTACCGTCGATGCGCTTTCGCAGTTTGGCGACGACACCGCCGCGCTGAAGGCCGCGTTACGGGAATCGCTGCAGCAGACCGCGAAAGCCGCCGAGCTGCAGTCCTATGAGGTGCCCGCCGACTTCTTGATCGAGACCGAACCATTCAGCGCGGCCAATGGCTTGCTGTCCGGGGTCGGCAAGAATCTGCGACCCAAACTCAAGGATGCCTATGGTGCGGGTTTAGAGCAGCTCTACACCGAGCTGGCAGCCGCACAGGTGAGCGAGCTCCGTGCGTTGCGTGAGGCAGCCGCAGAGCAGCCGGTGCTGAACACCGTGATCGGGGCCGCGCGGGCGGTGCTCGGTTCAGGGGCCGACGACGTGGATTCCGACGCACATTTCACCGACCTGGGCGGGGATTCCCTTTCCGCGCTGACGTTCTCCAACCTCCTTGAGGAGTTGCTCGGGGTTGAGGTGTCGGTAGGGGTGCTTGTCAGCCCCGCAAGCAACCTGCGCCAAATTGCCGACTACATCGAGACCGAGCGGTCGGGGTCGACACGACCCACCTTCGCCAAGATCCACGGAAAGGGCGAAACCACCGTCTACGCAAGTGATCTGACACTGGACAGGTTCATCGACGCCGCGACTCTGAGTGCGGCGAAGACGCTACCGCGAGCCACCGGAGAGCCGCGCACCGTTCTGCTCACGGGCGCCAACGGCTACCTCGGCCGTTTTGTGACGCTGGAATGGCTGGAACGGCTCTCCCGCACGGGCGGCAAGCTGATCACCATTATCCGCGGCAGTGATGCTGACGCGGCGCGCACTCGGCTCGAGACGGTCTTCGACAGCGGAGACCCCAACCTGGTGGACCGCTTCCGTGAACTGGCCACCGAGCATCTGGAAGTCATCACCGGCGACATCGGCGAACCCAACCTCGGCCTCGACGACACGACCTGGCAGCGGTTGGCCGAGAGCGTGGACCTGATCTCCCACGTCGGCGCGCTGGTCAATCACGTGCTGCCCTACGACCAACTG
>DASQRI010000534.1:0-9098 GCA_035642975.1 Mycobacterium sp. | reverse complement strand
CGCGGCGTTCCGCGGACGGGTGCCCGACCGGGCCCGGCTGCTGGCTCAGATTCCTCCGCAGCTGCTGCGCAGCTGGTACATCATGTACTTCCAATTACCTTGGCTGCCAGAGCGTTCCGCATCCTGGGTGTTGCCGCGGCTGTGGCGGCGATGGTCGCCCGGTTACGACGCCAAAGAGGATCTACGCCATGTCGACGCCGCGATCGGCACACCGGAGAGTTGGCGCGCTGCGCTCGGACCCTACCGGGCAACGATCCGGAACACCCGTCCGCCGATGCGCTACGCCGAACTGCACCGGCACTGGACATCGGCACCGAAGTTGCCCAGCCTCTACCTGCATGGACGCGACGACGGCTGCATGACAGCGGATTTCACGCACTGGACATCCGCAGCCCTTCCCGACGGCAGCGATGTGGCGGTCGTCGAAAATGCCGGACATTTCTTGCAACTCGATCAGCCGGAGCGGGTCGCCGAGATGGTGCTGAGCTTCATCGGCTCACCCGGCTAGTCACCAGTGCATCTGGTCTGGGCAGTAGACGGTGATGGCGTCTTTCATGAACTGGTCCATCTGCGGTTTGTCCAAACCCTGCGACTGCAATTGGCCATAGAGTTGCGACACCGCGATGGTGAACGGGTCCTGCTGTCCGCCGAAGCGAAAGTTGTAAAAGGGGACGTGCGAGAGACCACCGTCGTCACACCGTTGATGCGCAATGGCGATCGCCCTATCCGGTGGGCTGACGTTCAACCCGTCTTGCGACAGCATTCCCAAAAACTGGTCGTCGGGGTTGTCGGCATGCGCAACAGCTCCCGCCAGAAGCACGGCTGCGGCAGCCGTCAAAACCGGACGGAGCGGATTTACTGCCATGGTTGAGTGTGTCACTCGCCGCTGATAACTGCGAGTCCAGATAGCCCTTGGAGGCGACGGACAGTGGTGCAGACACTGGCGCGCCGTCGTGCCGTTTCAACATCATGTGGTCCAAAATCGGGCATCTAATCACATGGGGTTTGGGATGTTACCGGCGTCCATCTCGTCGGCGACCCGGTTGAACTCGGCTTGAGGGTCTGGCGCTGAGCCGATGCGTGCGGCTTCTTCTCGGCTGATCCCGTAGACACCGGGTATAGGTTCAGTCAAATGGCGGCGCAGCGCTTTATACCGTCTGATCATGTAGTCCGGTTGCTCTTTGCTTCTGCGCTGATCTTCGAGTTGCAGCTTCGCAATTGCTTCTTCTCGGCTGGGTGCAGTGATCGACCAATCCGCGGCCGGGTAACACGCGTGCCATGATCCGTTGGGCAACTTCTCGACCTGAGGCCGGCTGTAAAACCCGATACTGTCTTCCCCTATGTCTTCGCCCAGGGGACGATTTTCCGACTCCACTTTTATGCGGGCCTCCTCTCAGAACTCAAAAGCGCGCGGGCCTGCATTCATGGCCCATGCTGCGTCACCACACCGGACCTATCGGTCGGGGACGGATAGACGAAGGTGGAGCCGTCTGGGAAGTACTGAGTGCACACAAAACTCAATACGTGTTGTACGCACCAGATCAGACTGACATCCGGCGGTGGCGTGAATGTAGCGAGCGGTGTGAAGTCGGGCGACTCAGCGAAGGTAAGTTTGCGGATTCCAGCCGCGGTGGCGATGAGTTTGGCTCCGACTTTTTGTTGCATGCCAGTCAGTTGCGCGACGCGTTGGCGGATGTTGGCGGCGAAGTTTTCCGCTTGGGCCTGACGCTCGGCCAGCTCCTCTTTCGTCTCGCTGGTCCGAGTGTCAGTGACCGTGTAGTCCTCGGCCACCTCGAATCCGGCCTCGCCGGCGTAGTCGACGGCGTGGAGCACACTCCGTTGGACTGCGGCCAGTTCGGGGGCGCTGGTCCGAGACACAGTGGCTGTCTCGCGGATGGCGTCAGCGGCGGACTTGGCTTTCGCCATGTCGTTGTTGGCGCGTCCGAACTCAGCTTCGCGCGCGTCACCTTTCCAGTCGATGCTTGCCACCTGGTCGCGGATATCGCGGAAGGATTCTTCCCACAAATCACCGGTGGTATCCAAACGGTCGGCAGCGTCCCACATCTGTCCGTAGTCCAGAGCTCGGACTCGGGACAGGCTCGGGATCGCTTCAGGATCGGATGCCGCTGGCACTCAAGTCTCCGGTGATCGTGCGTATCCGGGCGGACGAGTCATTCTCGGTGCTTTCGTAGTCGGTGGCGGCGGTGGTGATCCGGTCGGCCGTGGATTGCATCCGCGCTGCACACGCCTCACCCGTGGCGGCGAGATCGGCATGGATTGCGCCAAAGGCCGCCGCGATGGCCCCTCCCGTCAACGACGTATCCGGTGACACAACGCCTACCTGTAGTTTGGGTGCCCAGGTGGCGCAATTGGCGGCCACCGAACACAGTTCATCAGGGGTTACCCGCAGTGTTGTCGCCATCCAGTAACGCTAACCCGCTCCGGCCGAAGGCGTCCACTCGTGCTTGTGTCTTCTGTGCATCGACACGCCCAACCCCACCAAGCTCTGAACAACCTTGCGGTCCATAGCAGGTAGGTGGGCGAACACGGGAGAGGTGGACATGTCAGTCCGGATGGCGGCAGTCGACGCGCAGTTCTACTGGATGTCCGCCAAGGTCCCCAGCGACGAGTTCATGCTCTACGCATTCGCCGGTGAGCCAATGGATTTCGAGCGTGCCGTCGACGAGGTTCGCGACCGGGCCCAAGCGAGTCAGGCCTTGGCGGTGCGCATTCACGATGGATCGCCGTTGACCTACCCGCGCTGGGTGCCGACAGCCGTCGAGCCCGAGTGGGTGCTGCACCACCCACTCGAAGACGACACTTGGCCCGGCTGCCTGGACGCTGTGGTCAAGCTCGCCGCCGACCAGCTCGACATCCTGCGGGCGCCGTGGCGCTTGCACCTCTTCGGACCCGTGCATGGCATTCCGGGCAGCGCCGGGCCGGGCACCGTCGCGGCCTTTCAGGTCGCGCATGCGCTGGCCGACGGCACCCGCGCTGCGGCGCTGGTCGGCTGGCTGTTCGGCCGGACGACCCCGGTGCCCGACGTGACCGTCGCGTCGTCAGGCTTCCTGCCCTGGCGTGCCGTCGAGGCCGCTCGCGCGCATCGCAACCTGGTACGTGACACCCATGCCGGGCTGTTGCGACCTCCGGCCGGAACGCGGCCGTTGCTGTCCACCAATGCCCGGCCCGCCGGCGCCCGTTCCCTGCGTACCCTGGTGCGCCACCGGTCGCAGCTGCGCGGCCCGACCGTCACCGTCGCGGCGCTGGCGGCGGTCTCCGGTGCGCTCTCCGGTCACCTGGGCGGTGCGGCCGCGTCGCTAGGTGCCGAGGTGCCAATGGCCAAACCGGGTCTGCCACAAGCACATAACCACTTCTTCAACGTCACGGTGCGGTTGTATCCGGAGCTGAACAGGCAGCACCGCATCGAGCGGATCGGCGCAGACTTGGCCGACGCCCGCAGCCGCTCACGGCACCCTGCCGCGGGTGCCGCCGACCGGGCATTCGCCGCGGTGCCCGCTCCGCTGCTGCGGTGGGGTATCAGCCTCTTCGATCCCGACGTCCGGCCGTCCCAGGTATCCGGAAACACCGTGGTGTCAAGTGTTTTCCGCGGACCCGGTGACCTGCGCTTCGGTGACACGGGCGTGCTATTGACCGCCGGCTGCCCGACGCTGTCGCCGGCGATGGGCCTCGTCCACGGCGTGCACGGGATCGCCGATACCGTCGCGGTCAGCGTGCATGCGGCCGAATCGGCGATCGGCGACATCGACGACTACGTGGCCAGACTCGACGCGGAGCTGTAACGAAAACTATTGGGCGTGATCGGATTTAGCTTCTGCGTCGCGGGTCAGGCCGGCGGCGAGGATCAGCTCTTCGTGCAGCTCGAACCACACGGTGTGGTAGGAGTCGATCAGTGGTCGGGACAGCCAGACCGTATCGCCGGCATCGACCTTGTCCAGCGCCGTCTGCAGCTTGGCCGCATAGCGTTGCAGTCGCGGCAGTTGAGCGGCAGCGGCGTCGATGATCGGCATCACCCGTCGATGCACGCCGTCGAGCCGGGCCAGCACCGCCGCGTCGTAGTCGGTGTCCTCGTGGGTGTTGGGTCGGCCGTCCTTGAGCTGCCAATCGGTGACCAGTGCTTTGAAGTCAGCGTTGACGGCACGGAACTCGCCGTGGGCGGCGGAAAGCGCGGCCCGGTCGACGTGCCGGCGCTCGCCGGTCAGCAGCTCGTCCAGACGGGCGCGGCCATCGGGGCTGACCCGCAGCGCCTTACCGTCGACCAGCAGACCCGACCGGGTCAGCCGGTCGACCGTGGCGGCAAGGTCGTCCGGATCTTCTCCCAGCGTCGCAGCCAGCTCGACGGGGCTCACCCGACCCTTGAGCCGGACCGCCTGCAACACCGTCAATTCCGTCATCTGCGCCGCTCCTCCCCATCACGCTCCGCGCTCTGCATCGTCGCCGGCGCGGTCATCTGGCTACGAGACCTCGCTGAGCCGGATCGCGGCCAGCATCGCAAGCAGCGGCCTGGCGGACACCACATCGCTCTGCCCGTTGGCGATGGCGCTGCGCACCGCGGCCTCGGAGTGGCGCTCCAGCCGCGGGTAGTCACCGCGGGCGTGCGCGCGCAGCGGGCTCACCCTTCGGGCGATCTCGGCCAATTCGCGCAGCTCCGGCGTGTCGTCCTCGGACCAGGCGGACAGCCGTAGCCTGCCGTCGCGCACTTCGCCTTCGTTGCCGTCGACGGTGACCAGCCTGCCGGCGAGCGACTCGGTGACTCCGCTGCCGCAGCCCACCACAGCCACCCGGCCGAGTTCACGGCTGACGACGGCCGCGTGGCTGGTGGCGCCACCGGTCTCGGTGACGATCCCGCGTGCGACCAGCATGCCGTGGATGTCGTCGGGACTGGTGTGGTTGCGCACCAGGATGACGTCCTCGCCACGGTCGGCGGCGTCGATGGCCGCGTCCACCTCGGTATAGGCCAGACCCGATGCCACGCCGGGGCCTGCCGGCAAGCCCTTGGCTAAAAGCTCTGCGGCCAAACGGGTTTCCGGTTGCAGCGAGGGCTGTAGTAACGCCTCCACATGCGCGGGCGTCACCCGCCGCAACGCCTCGGCATCGTCGATGAGGCCGTCGTTACGCAGCTGCAGGGCCAGCCGCACCGCGGCCTGGGCCGACCGCTTTGCCGCCCTCGTCTGCAGCAGCCACAAAGTCCCGTCTTCGATGGTGAACTCGATCTCCTGCACGTCCGACGCGAGCCGCTCCAGCGAGCGGGCGGCGCCGATCAGTTGGTCGTAGACAGCCGGCTGCCGGTCGCGCAGCGCGGCAATCGGTTCGACGTCGACCGTGCCCGATACCACGTCGTCGCCCTGGCCGCCGGGCAGCCACTCGCCGAACTCCTCCTCGGCGCCGGTCATCGGGTTGCGCGAAAACACAACGCCGGCACCGGAATTGGTGTTGATATTGCCGAAGACCATCGCCTGCACCACCGCAGCGGTACCGCCGCGATCGTCCAGCCCGTGATGGGCGCGGTATGCGACCGCGCGCGGCGAGTCCCACGACGCGAAAACGGCCTCGATCGCGGTACGCAACTGGAGGTACGGGTCATCGGGAGCCGGGCCGCCGACGATGCGCTGATACCAGTCGGTGAACCGCCGCCGGGTGTCGCGGGCGAAGGCGGCTGTGCCCTCGACGCCCAGCGCCTCTTCGACGGCGTCGCTGACCCCGAGATCCAGCAGCGTGTCCATCATCCCGGGCATGGACACCGCCGCCCCCGAGCGCACGCTGACCAGCAGCGGATGCGGTCCGCGTCCGAAGGTGCGGGAAGTCGCGGCTTCCAGCCGGCGCATCCCGGCGAGCACGTCGTCCCAGATCGCGTCGATTGTCGCCGCGGGTTCGCTGCGGTAGCGGGCGCCCACCTCGGCCGTGATGCAAAACGCGGGGGGCACCGGCAGACCGTTGCGGCGCATCATGTCGATGCCGTGACCCTTGTGGCCCAGAACCTCCGGCGGAGACGTCGCGTCGCCGTCCAGCAGCAGTACCGGAAGTGTGGACATGCGGATGTTCAGGCTCGACCGCGAAGCAGGCCGGATCGGTGCCCGACGTTTCCGGCCCCGATGTTCGCGATCTTGATGTGCTGCTCCTTTGCGGTCGTTTGCGGGTGGCACGTTACCTCTGCTCCTCCGTGCCTACCCAATGATCTAGGTTGACGTCTATGAATGCCTATGATGTCGGTTTACTGATCCTGCGGCTGGTGCTGGGGTTGACTCTCGCCGCTCATGGCTTCAACAAGTTCTTCGGCGGCGGCCGGATACCGGGGACCGCGCGCTGGTTCGAAAGCATCGGCATGAGGCACGGCACGTTCCAGGCCGTCGCCGCGGCCAGCACGGAGATCAGCGCCGGCCTCGGGATGGCTGCCGGGCTGCTCACCCCCATTCCTGCCGCCGGCTTCGTCGCGCTGATGTTCGTCGCCGCGTGGACGGTGCACCGCCACAATGGCTTCTTCATCGTCAAAGAGGGCTGGGAGTACAACCTGGTACTGGCCACCGCGGCCGTGGGGGTCGCCACGGTCGGCGCCGGGCAGTACAGCCTGGACTGGCTGATCTTCGGCGATAACTGGCACGCCGGCTTGCACGGACTGCTGGGCTCGATCCTGCTGGGCCTGGGCGGGGCGCTCGGTCAGTTGGTGCTGTTCTACCGGCCGCCGGTCAGACAGGCTCACTAGTGGCTGCCGATTCGCGTGCCAGCACTTCTGCGGCAGCGCGCTCTCCAGAGCGGATGGCGCCGTCGACCCATCCGCACATGACGGGCGAACTCTCCGTCCCGGCCCAATGGATGCGGCCGCAGGGCTCACGCAGGGTGTAGCCGAACTCGGTCAGCACGCCGGTGGGTGCGTGGCTGATCATCCCGCCACCGGAATAGCGCTCGAGACTCCAGTCCTGTTCGTGGTAGCCGACCGGCGAGCCGGCTTTGGCGCCGAACCGGTCGACCAGCGCACCCACGATCGCCGCTCGGCGATCCGTTTGCGCAAGTCGCCCCAGCCGACGGGCGGCCGGGCCTTCGGTGATGACGCACATGACCCCAGGCGTGCCGGTGTCGGTGCAGGCGTCGATGGTCAGAGTCGCCAGGGAGCCTGGCGAGGCTGTCTGGCCGGACAGGCCGTCGGCACGCCAGAACGGCTCGTCGTAGACGACCGAGGTCTTGACGATCGCGCCGCTGGGCATCCGTTGTTGCAGAAACAACCGGTCGATCGGCAACGTCGGCTCGTAGTCGATCTGGCCGGCGACGGCCAACGGAACGGCCACGACCACCCGTCGTGCCCGCACGGTCAGGCCGTCGGATCGGACTGTGACACCGTCGGTGTCCTGGCCGATCTGCCGCACTGGCTGCGATAGTTGCAGGGCATCGCCGAGTTCGGCGGCTATCGGTCGATAGATGGCACCCATCCCACCCACCGGGCGGGAATCCTGGGCGCCGTCCTTGCTGGACACGACGAAGTCCGGTCCGCCGCCCGACGCCATCTGGTACAGCACCCACAGCAACGACACCTCCGATGCCGCCGAGGTGTAGGGGCCGGCCAGCGCCATGTCCAGCATGTCGCGGGCTTGCTGTGACAACAGGTTCTTGTCGAGCCATGACGCCAAACTGATTTGGTCCCACTCGGTGGCCTTGCGCGCCTGCCATGGAGCTTCCAGCGGAATCGATCGGCACATCTCCCGTACCTTGATCAACCCGACGCCGAGATTCATCGTCGCCCACGGGCTCCCCGTCCATGGGATCGTCCCCGCATAACGATGCTGCTTACCGTCGACGATCATCATCGACTCACCGTCGATGTACTGCTTGTAGGCCGGTACACCGAACTCGTTCATCAGCGCGTAGACCCGGTCCTGGCCCGGACCGATCCATGCGCCACCGCGATCGATCCACGACCCGTCGGCGCGGACCTCGGTGTAGGTGCGCCCGCCGACTCGATCCCGGGCCTCCAGCAACGCCACCGAGCGGCCCGACTGTTTCAGCCGCAGCGCGGCCGCCAAACCGCCGAATCCCGCACCGACCACGCAGTAGTCAACGTCTGCCATCGTTGGCCCCCATCTGGGTTGGCATGGGAATTCAGCAGCAAGCTACACCGATCGTGATGCGGAAAATCCGAAATCCGGCAATTCTTAGGTGAATTCGCGCGAGGTGCCGCCGGTTAACCACGCGGCGCGGCGCCCGAATACGGCAGGCCGCTGCCGGTGTTCTCGTCGACGGCGACGCGGCCGCCGAGATAGGGAAACGCCCGCTGCGCGCAGGCCGACCGGTTGCAGATCTTGCAGCCGGCCCCGATGGGAACGGCGGTGCTCGGGTCGTCGAGAGCGATCCCGGTGGAGTAGACCAGCTTGTCGGCGTGGATCAGGTCGCAGCCCAAACCGATGGCGAAGCTCTTGTGCTGGCCCAGATAGCCCTGCCCTTCGGGCGCGGTGGTCTTGGCCAGCCAGAAATACGAACGGCCGTCGGGCATTTGGGCGACCTGGGTGACGATCCGGCCCGGCTGGGCGAAAGCGTCGTGCACCACCCACAGTGGGCAGCTGCCACCCACCCGGCTGAAGTGAAATGCGGTGGCGGACTGACGCTTCGAGATGTTACCGGCCTTGTCGGTTCTGACGAAGATGAACGGCACCCCACGCAGCTGCGGCCGCTGCAACGTCGAGAGCCGATGGCACACCGTCTCGAAGCCGACCTCGAAGCGGCGCGACAGCAGATCAATGTCGTACCGCAGTTCGGCTGCGGCACTGTGGAACTCACGATACGGCAGCAGAAAAGCGCCGGCGAAGTAGTTGGCCAGGCCGATGCGGGCGACGCCGCGGGACTCGGAGCTGAGCTGGTCATCGGTGGCCACGATCGCCGACAACAGCTCAGGCTGGCTGAGCAAGGCCAGCTGGGTGGCGATCTGAAAGGCACGCTGGCCCGGTAACAGGCCCTGCGCGATCCGCAGCACCCGGGTATCGGGGTCGTAGGCGCGCTTGGCGTGCTCAGCGAGACCGGCGTCGATCACCACGTGGACGCCGAACCGCTCGCGCATCAGCACCGACAGCTGCGTGTCCAGCCCGCCAACGGTCATG
>DASQRI010000533.1:0-11109 GCA_035642975.1 Mycobacterium sp. | reverse complement strand
CTCAGCGGGGTCCGAATTGGCGATCGCCGGCGTCGCCGAGACCGGGAACGATATATGCCGCCTCGTTGAGGCGGTCATCGATCGCCGCGGTGAACAGTCGCGCATTGGGCGCTGCTTTTCTTAGCGCCGCAACGCCATCCGGTGCCGCCACCACACACAGCACGGTGATGTCGTCGGCGCCGCGGCGGTGCAGCAGGCCGATCGTGTGGGTCATCGACCCGCCGGTGGCCAGCATCGGGTCGAGAACCAGCACCGGCCGGCCACCTAGATCGTCGGGCAGCGACTCTAAATACGGTACGGGCGAAGCAGTTTCCTCGTCGCGGGCCACGCCGACGAAACCCACCGACGCTTCGGGCAGCAGCGCAAGCGCCTGATCGACCATGCCCAGACCGGCCCGCAATATCGCCACCAGCAGCGGGGGTTGGGCCAGCCGCGCGCCCGCCGTTTCAGCCAGCGGCGTGCGGACAGTGACCGTCCGGCACGGCGCATCCCGGGTGGCCTCGTAGACCAGCATCAGGGTCAGATCACCCAATGCGGCGCGAAACGCCGCGTTGTCGGTGTGCTCGTCGCGCAGTGCGGTCAGCCGGACCGCGGCAAGCGAGTGGTCGATGACATGCACATCCACGGGGGTTGACCTTACGGACGAACCCTACGGCGCCGCTGCTCACGCGCCGAAGAAGTTGAAGATGTCGAACCCGTACCCGACGAGGTCGATCAGCGGCTGCGCGGAGATCAGCGGCTCTCCGCTGAAGATTGCGTCCGGGGCGAGTGACGGGATGCTGGCCGTCGCGCCGGTCCAGGAGGTCAGCAGCGATGTGTCCAGCTGGTTGGTGGCGTCATACCCCGACAGCAGCGAGTCGACGAACGACGTCGGCAGGGGCGACTGTCCCGCATCCTGCAGCAGGTCGTCGATCGGGCCGACGAAGCTCTCCACCCCGGCGTACTCCATACCGGCCAGCATCTGCAGCGGATCCATCTCCGGTATGAACCCGGCGCCGCCAGACTCCATCAGTTGGCCGGTCGCGTCGACCGTCCACGGGCCGGCAACACCGATCGGATCGACCCCGTTGACTTCGATCCCCGCGCCCGGGTCGCCCGGGTTGCCATAGCCCCAGTCGTCCACCAGGCTCGCGAACGGATTGAAGGCGTCGTAGAAGAACAGCCCGGCCGGCCCCCCGTCGTACATGAACGCCAAGGTCGGCAGCGGCGCGGGGATCGCAAAAAAGTCGGTCTTGCCGATAGTTCCGAGATTGATGATGTCGCTGGCGGTGGCGTCCAGGTTCACCCCGGGAGTCGGATCCGGATAGTACGGGTGCACCGTCTCGATCCCAATGAGGGCGTTGAGATCGGCGAACAGGTTGCTGGGGTCTTCGGGAAAGTCGGCCCAGCCGTCGTACTCGCCGGTGTAGATGTCGGTGGTGAAGGTGTCGGTCGGGGTGTCTGCCAAGTTGAGCGGGATATCCAGGAACGGAACGTGTTGCGGCTCAGGGCTCAAGCTCAAGTCGCCGACGCCGTCCGGGAACTGGAAGCGGTCCAGGATGCCGCCGATCGGGCTGTTGGGGTCACCGAGCAGCGTGAAGCTCAAGTCGTTCAGGTTCACGTTGGCCGGGGTGTTGTTGATCAGGTCGTTCATCTCGATCGTGGCGACGGTGGCGCTTTGCGAGTAGCCGAGCACGGCGACGTCATTTCCGCCCTGCAGCGCCGGGACGATCACGCTGTTGAGGTCGCCGACGCCCTGGTTGACCGAGTCTCCGAAACCCAAATCGGGCTCACTGGCATTGCAGAGGATAGGGCAGAACTGCTCGGGGGTGGTTAGGGGGACGAAGGTGTAGTCGCTGCTCGGGGGCACGTCCTGGCTCAGGTAAAGCGATTCCACCGAGTTGAGGTAATCCTGATCAGGGGTCGGGTTTTCGGTGCCGCCCATGATCCACCCGAGGTCTTCGTTGACGATCAGCGCGACCTCAGCCTTGAGCGGTCGCAACCCGTACCCGAACGCTGACGTCAGCATCGACGTCACGCCAATGACGACAGCGCCCACGACCGCCACGAACAACGCAGCCAGCGATCGAAAACGCAGACGCGCCATCGCGACCTCCCTGCCCAGTGGGGCGCATCGCCCACCCGCGGCGTGGCTGAATCGTAGGGCGTGCACAACGCTCGGTGCGGCAAACTCACAATTATTTTCCTGCCGGATGAGCCGCCGACACGGGTCCGCGCATGCCGGTCGGCGGGCAGAAGCCGCCCTATACTCCCCGAATGCGACGCCGACCATGGCGAAAATCCCGGCAATCTCGAGCTGTCAGCCTATTTGGCGTTTTGACGGTGGCTACCGCGTTGATGTCGTGGCCGCCACCTCATCACGCTTCGGAGACCGGCCCGGTGGACATCAAAGCGGCCGCGGTCCCGACCCCCGCACACGTCATCATCGTGGTGGAAGAGAACCGCTCACAAACCAACATCATCGGAAACAAATCGGCCCCCTACATCAACCAGCTGGCCGCCAACGGCGCGATGATGACGCAGTCCTTCGCCGAAGTGCATCCCAGCGAACCCAACTACTACGCGTTATTTGCCGGCAGCACGCTCGGGGTCAAAGAAAACGCCTGTCCGGTCAACGGCGGCAACACGCCCAACCTCGGTTCCGAATTGCTCGCGGCTGGTTACACATTCGTCGGCTTTGCGGAAAGCTTGCCGGCCGTGGGCTCGCCGTCATGCCGCGCGGGAAAATATGCGCGCAAGCATGTGCCGTGGGTCAGCTTCGCCAATATCCCAGGCTCGCAATCGCTTCCGTTTACCGCGTTCCCGGCCCCGTCAAGCTACGCCAGCCTGCCCACGGTCGCGTTGGTCATCCCCAACCTCGACGATGACATGCACGACGGCTCGATCGCTCAGGGCGACGAGTGGCTGTACCAGAACTTGTCGCAGTACGCCTCGTGGGCGAGGGCCAACAACAGCCTGCTGATCTTGACCTGGGACGAGGACGACAACACCCCACGCAATCAGATTCCGACGGTGTTCTACGGCGCCAATGTCAGGCCCGGTGCCTACAGCGAGCCGATCAGCCACTACAACGTGCTATCCACTCTCGAGTCGATGTACGGGTTGCCCAAGCTCGGCTACGCGGCCAGCGCTCCCCCGATCACCGACATTTGGGGTGCCTGACCTCGATCTGGCGCGCGCGACATCCCGTCAACCGCCTACTCGGTCCGGCCCCCGCTTCGCCCGTCGCTATTGTGTGCCGCATGGCTGCTGACCTCGTGCCTATTCGCCTGAGTCTGACCGATGGTGACCGCTACACCGTGTGGGCGCCCCGCTGGCGCGACGCCGGCGACGAGTGGGAGGCGTTCCTGGGCAAGGACGAAGACCTCTACACCTTCGAGACGGCCGCTGACCTGGTCGCGTTCGTGCGCACCAACAGCGACAACGATCTCGTCGACCACCCGGCGTGGAAAGAACTGACCGAGGCCAGCGCGCACAAGCTGGAGCCTGCCGACGACAAGCAATTCGACCTGATCGCGGTCGAAGACGTCGTCGCCGAGAAACCGACCGAAGAGTCGGTGACCGCGCTGGCCAACGCGCTGGCGATCGTCTCGTCGATCGGGTCGGTCTGCGAGCTGCCCGCGGTGATGAAGTTCTTCAACGGCAACCCGACGCTGGGAACGCTGAGCGGCGGTATCGGACATTTCACCGGCAAGGCCGGCCTGAAACGCTGGAACGCAATCGCCGACGTCGTCGCGCGTAGCTGGGACGACGTGCTCGGCGCCGTCGACCAGATCATCAGCATCCCCGACGTGGACACCGCCGTGTCGGACGCCGCCGCGGCCGAACTGGCCGAACCGGTCGAGGAGGACGAACCCGAGAGCGCCGACGAGCCGGAAACCACTGACGAAGAACAGCCCGAGCCCGCGGCGGAGGCCACAGACGACGACGCCGCCGGCGTGCAGGAGGCCGGGAAACCGCGTACCGGCGGTGCCGAGGCGGTGCTGGGCGGCGACGAGGACTTCTGGCTGAAGGTCGGCATCGACCCGATCCGGATCATGAGCGGTGCGGGCACGTTCCACACACTGCGCTGCTACTTCGACGATCGCCCGATCTTCTTGGGCCGCAACGGTCGAATCAGTGTGTTCAGCTCGGAGCGGGCGCTGGCCCGATACCTCGCCGACGAGCACGACCACGATTTGTCCGACCTGAGCACCTATGACGACATCCGCACCGCGGCAACCGACGGCTCGCTGCGGGTCGATGTCACCGACGACAACGTCTACGTCCTGACCGGGCTGGCCGACGATTTCGGCGACGGGCCGGATGCGGTGGACCGTGATCAGCTCGACCTGGCTGTCGAGCTGCTTCGCGACGTCGGGGACTACGCCGAGGACAGCACCGTCGACGACGCGCTCGCGACGGGGCGCCCATTGGGCAAGCTGGTCGCCTACGTCCTCGATGACGACTCGGTCAAAAAGCCCACACCGCCTTACGCTGCGGCGGTCCGGGCGTGGGAAGAGCTGGAGCGGTTCGTGGAGTCGCGGCTAAGGCGCGAATAGCGCCGCGAGCCGGCGGCGACATCTTCGCGAGCGTCGCGGCTAAGGCGCGAATAGCGCCGCGAGCCGGCGACGACATCTTGGCTAGCCGACGAGCACGGCGTAACGCGGTTTGATCACCTCGTCGATGATCGCCAGCCGCTGGTCGAACGGGATGAACGCCGACTTCATCGCGTTGACGGTGAATCGCTCGAGGTCACTCCAGCCGTAGCCGAACGCGTCGACGAGAAGAGCCATCTCACGCGTCATCGTGGTATCGCTCATCAGCCGGTTGTCGGTGTTGACGGTCACCCTGAACCGCGCCCGGGCCAGCAAGTCGAACGGGTGCTCGGCGATGCTGTCGACCGCTCCGGTCTGCACGTTCGAGCTCGGACACATCTCGAGGGGAATCCGCTTGTCCCGCAGAATCGACGCCAGTCGGCCAAGCCGCACCTCGCCGTCCTCGGCGACCTCGATGTCGTCGACGATGCGCACGCCGTGCCCGAGCCGATCGGCCCCGCAGAACGAGATAGCTTCCTGGATTGACGGCAGCCCGAACGCCTCGCCCGCGTGAATGGTGAAGCGGGCGTTGCTGTTTCGCATGTATTCGAAGGCATCCAAGTGCCGGGTTGGCGGGTAGCCGGCCTCCGCGCCGGCGATGTCGAAGCCGACCACGCCTTTGTCCCGAAACCGGATCGCCAACTGGGCGATCTCCCGGGACACGGCTGCGTGCCGCATCGCAGTGACCAGGCAGCGCACCACGATCGGGCGTCCTGCCGCGGCGGCGGCCTTCTCCCCGTCGACGAAACCCGCAAGCACCGCGTCGACGACGGCGTCGAACGACAGCCCGTGGTTGATGTGCAGTTCGGGGGCGAATCGCACCTCGGCGTAGACCACCGAGTCGGCGGCCAGGTCTTCCACGCATTCGTAGGCCACCCGGTGCAGCGCCTCGGGGGTCTGCATTACCGCGACGGTGTGCGAGAACGGCTCGAGGTAGCGCTCCAACGAGCCACTGTGCGACGCGGTACGAAACCACTGGGCAAGTTCGTCGACCTCGGTGGCCGGCAAGCCGTCATAGCCGATCTCTGACGCGATGTCGATCACGGTCGCCGGGCGCAGGCCGCCGTCGAGGTGATCGTGCAGCAGCGCCTTCGGCGCCCGTTTGATCGTCTCCAGAGTCAGTGGTGTCGTCATGGGGTGATCCGATCGATGATCAGTGGCCGCGGGACAGGTGGCGTATCGGTGACGGTGAAGCCTGCATCGAGCTCGGCCGTCGCGGGCCCGAAGCGTTCCGGCGTATCGGTATAGAGCGTGAACAGCGGCCCGCCGGCGGCCACCGGCTGCCCCGGGCGGCGATGGATACGGATCCCGGCGCCGGGCTGCACCGGCTCACCCGGGCGGGACCTGCCCGCGCCGAGCCGCCACACCGCAAGCCCCACTGCCATCGCGTCGATATCGCCCATTGTGCCGCTCCGCGAGGCGGTGACGGTTTCGGTGTACTTACCAACCGGCAACGGTACGGACAAGTCCCCGCCTTGGGCGGCGATCAACGCGCGGAATCGGTCCATCGCGGTCCCGTCGCGCAGCGTCTGCTCCGGGTCCCGCCCGTCGATCCCGGCGATCTCGAGCATCTCGCGGGCCAGCCACAGGGTCAGTTCCACCACATCGGGTGGGCCGCCGCCATCCAGTACCTCCAGCGCTTCGGTGACCTCGAGCGCGTTGCCGACGGCCGCGCCCAGCGGACAATTCATGTCGGTCAATACCGCGGTGGTCGGCAACCCATGCTCGGCGCCGAGCGTCACCATGGTTTCGGCGAGTGCACGGCATTGGGCTTCCGACCGCAGCAATGCACCCGACCCGACCTTCACGTCGAGCACCAACGCGCTGGCCCCTTCGGCGATCTTCTTGCTCATCACCGAGCTCGCGATCAGCGGCAGCGATTCGATGGTGGCGGTGATATCGCGCAGCGCGTAGAGCTTTGCATCGGCGGGCGCCAGCTGCCGCCCGGCAGCAAAGATAGCCGCGCCGACATCGAGAAGTTGTTGCTGCACTTGCTCGTTGAGCAGATTACCGGTGAAGCCGGCGATGGATTCCAGCTTGTCCAGGGTGCCGCCGGTGTGGCCGAGTCCGCGACCGGACGCCTGCGGCACTGCCGCACCGCATGCGGCGACCACCGACACCAGTGGCAGCGTGATCTTGTCGCCCACGCCGCCGGTGGAGTGTTTGTCGACGGTGCGCAGCGGATGGCCGTCACGGCGCAGACCGGTGAAGTCCATCCGATCGCCCGAGGCCACCATGGCCGCCGTCCATCGCGCGGTCTCGTGGTAGTCCATGCCGCGCAGGAACACCGCCATCAACAGCGCTGACATCTGTTCGTCGGCGATCCGCCCGTGGGTGTACGCGTCGATGACCCAGTCGATCGCGTCATCCGACAGCCGGCCCCCGTCTCGTTTGGTCCTGATCACCGTCGGGGCATCGAATCTCACGTGCCGCCCTGCTTGTCGGCATCGAGATCTTTGCGACTGAAGGCATCGGGCAGCAAGTCGCCCAACCGTTTTGGCCCGTCGGGATGGTCGATGCGTATCTCCGCTCCACCATGTTCGAACAGCACCTGCCGGCACCGGCCGCACGGCATCAGGAGCTGGCCTTTGCCGTCCACACACGTCAATGCGCGCAGTGTGCCGCCGCCGCCGCCGTCCTTCGAATACAGCGCGCAGACCACCGCGCACTCGGCGCAGAGAGTTAGGCCATATGAGACATTCTCCACATTGCAGCCAGTGATTATCCGACCATTGTCGACCAGTGCGGCCGCGCCCACCTTGAACTTCGAGTACTCGGCGTAGGCCCCCTGTGCTGCGTCAGTCGCCTTGTCCCGCAGCATCTTCCAATCAATCGGATCGGCCACGGTCGCCATACCACGCGTGTTTGGAATGCATCCGACAACCCCGTTCACTGTTGGCTAATTCACAAGGTCACTTTAGATTCCCCGCGCTTACCGGTGTCGTAAGCCGCAAAGCAGTTCATAAGAAAGTACAAATGGGTTTAGAGTCAGGTCGCTGCAGAGGAGGCGCCGATGACAACGACGACATCCGCGAATCCGGCCACGCCGGCGCCACAGGACGGGCCGTCGCGCGTCCGGCGTCTGCGACGCACCTTGTATCGCGGCGACCCGGGTATGTGGTCATGGGTGCTGCATCGCATCACCGGCGCAGCCATCTTCTTCTTCCTGTTCATTCACGTGCTGGACACCGCGTTGGTGCGGTTGAGCCCGCAGGCCTACGACGAAGTCATCTCGACGTATAAGACACCGATCGTCGGCTTGATGGAGTTCGGCCTGATCGCCGCGGTGCTTTACCACGCACTCAACGGCATCCGCGTCATCCTGATCGACTTCTGGGCACAAGGCCCCCGCCATCAGCGGCTGATGTTGTGGGTGATCGGTGTCGCGTGGCTGCTGGTGATCGTCCCGGCTGCGGTGGTCGTGGGCATCCACATGATGGAGCACTTCAGATGAGCTCCCCCGACCTTCAACTCAGCCGGGGCCAGCTTGCGCCGGTCCGGCAACGCAGCCACGACCGCCCGGCCAGCCTGGACAATCCGCGTGCCCCGCGCCGGCGGGCCGGCATGCCGAACTTCGAGAAGTACGCCTGGCTGTTCATGCGGTTTTCCGGCGTCGTGCTGGTGTTCTTGGCGCTCGGGCATCTGTTCGTGATGCTGATGTGGCAGGACGGCGTCTACCGCATCGACTTCAACTACGTTGCGCAGCGTTGGCACTCGCCGTTCTGGCAGACCTGGGACCTGCTGCTGCTCTGGTTGGCA
This sequence comes from Mycobacterium sp., assembly GCA_035642975.1. Lineage (GTDB taxonomy): Bacteria > Actinomycetota > Actinomycetes > Mycobacteriales > Mycobacteriaceae > Mycobacterium. Next base: position 2,773 of record DASQRI010000533.1, on the reverse strand, counting down.
CAGTTGCACGGCGGCAACGGGCTGCGCACCATCATCGACGACTACAGCCGCAAGGACTCCACCCGCTTCTGGCTGAACTCGCTGCTGGCGTTGTCGATGGTCTTCACGTTGGTGCTGGGCAGCTACGTGCTGCTGACGTTCGACCCGAACATCTCGGGCTAGGCGAGGGATGAGCGCAAGGTGATCAGCGAACACCGATACGACGTGGTGATCGTCGGTGCCGGCGGTGCCGGAATGCGGGCGGCCGTGGAGGCCGGACCACGGGCGCGCACAGCGGTATTGACCAAGCTTTACCCCACCCGCAGCCACACCGGCGCCGCGCAGGGCGGCATGTGCGCCGCGCTGGCCAACGTCGAGGACGACAACTGGGAATGGCACACCTTCGACACCGTCAAGGGCGGCGACTATCTGGCCGACCAGGACGCCGTGGAGATCATGTGCAAGGAAGCCATCGACGCGGTGCTCGATCTGGAGAAGATGGGGATGCCGTTCAACCGCACCCCCGAAGGCCGTATCGACCAGCGCCGCTTCGGCGGGCACACCCGCGACCACGGCAAAGCCCCGGTGCGGCGGTCCTGTTACGCCGCCGACCGCACCGGTCACATGATCCTGCAGACGCTGTATCAGAACTGCGTCAAGCAGGACGTCGAGTTCTTCAACGAGTTCTACGCACTCGACCTCGCGCTCACCCAAACCCCGCGCGGGCCGGTCGCTACCGGAGTGATCGCCTACGAACTGGCCACCGGCGAGATCCACGTCTTTCATGCCAAGGCGGTCGTGATCGCCACCGGCGGCTCGGGCCGGATGTACAAGACCACGTCCAACGCGCACACCTTGACCGGCGACGGCATCGGCATCGTGTTCCGCAAGGGTCTTCCGTTGGAAGACATGGAATTTCACCAATTCCATCCGACCGGTTTGGCGGGTCTGGGCATCTTGATCTCCGAAGCCGTCCGCGGCGAGGGCGGCAGGCTGCTCAACGGCGAGGGCGAACGCTTCATGGAGCGTTACGCACCGACGATCGTCGACCTGGCGCCCCGCGACATCGTCGCCCGCTCGATGGTGCGGGAAGTGCTGGAAGGCCGCGGGGCCGGTCCGCAGAAGGACTATGTCTACATCGACGTCCGTCATCTCGGCGCAGACGTGCTAGCCGCCAAGCTGCCCGACATCACCGAGTTCGCCCGCACCTACCTCGGCGTGGACCCGGTCAAGGAACTGGTTCCGGTCTACCCGACGTGTCACTACGTGATGGGCGGGATCCCGACGACGATCACCGGGCAGGTGCTGCGGGACAACACCACCACCGTGCCGGGCCTGTACGCGGCCGGGGAATGCGCCTGCGTGTCGGTGCACGGCGCCAACCGGCTGGGCACCAATTCGCTGTTGGATATCAACGTCTTTGGCCGCCGGGCCGGAATCGCCGCGGCGAACTACGCTCTCAGCCACGACTTCGTCGACATGCCACCAGACCCGTCGGCGATGGTGGTCGGCTGGGTTGCCGACATCCTCTCGGAGCACGGCAACGAACGGGTGGCCGACATCCGCGGGGAACTGCAGCAGACGATGGACAACAACGCCGCGGTGTTCCGCACCGAGGAGACGCTCAAACAAGCGCTCACCGACATTCACGCACTCAAGGAGCGTTACTCCCGAATCTCCGTGCACGACAAGGGAAAGCGCTTCAACAGCGACCTGCTTGAGGCTATCGAGCTGGGCTTCCTGCTGGAGCTGGCCGAAGTCACCGTGGTCGGCGCGTTGAACCGCAAGGAATCTCGCGGCGGGCACGCGCGGGAGGACTACCCCAACCGCGACGACGTCAACTACATGCGCCACACCATGGCCTACAAGCAGGGCAGCGACCTGCTCAGCGACATCCGGCTGGATTTCAAACCCGTGGTGCAGACCCGGTACGAGCCCAAGGAACGGAAGTACTGATGGCTTCAGATACGGCGATCGAGGAGCCCGAACCCGGCGATCCGCCGTTGCCCCCGATTCCCGAGGGCTCGGTGATGGTGACGCTGCGGATCGCCCGGTTCAATCCGGAAAACCCGGACCAGTACGCCGATTCCAGCGGCTGGCAGAGCTTCCGGGTGCCCTGTCCGCCCACCGACCGGCTGCTCAATCTGCTGATCTACATCAAGAGCTACCTCGACGGCACGCTGCCGTTCCGGCGGTCCTGCGCGCACGGCGTGTGCGGGTCCGATGCGATGCGGATCAACGGTGTCAACCGGTTGGCGTGCAAGGTGCTGATGCGCGACCTGCTTCCCGCCAAGCCCCGCAAGCAGTTGACCATCACGGTCGAGCCGATCCGCGGGCTGCGGGTGGAAAAAGATTTGATCGTCGACATGGAGCCGTTCTTCGACGCCTACCGGGCGGTGAAGCCGTACTTGATCACCAGTGGTAACCCGCCGACGCGGGAGCGGATCCAAAGCCAAACCGACCGCGCCCGCTACGACGACACCACCAAGTGCATCCTGTGCGCGTGTTGCACCACCAGCTGCCCGGTGTTCTGGAGCGAGGGCAGCTACTTCGGCCCGGCGGCCATCGTCAACGCGCACCGCTTCATCTTCGACAGTCGCGACGAAGCCGCCGCCGAGCGCCTCGACATCCTCAACGAGGTCGACGGGGTGTGGCGCTGCCGCACAACCTTCAACTGCACCGAATCCTGCCCGCGAGGCATCGAAGTAACCAAGGCGATCCAGGAGGTCAAGCGCGCGTTGATGTTCACGCGCTGAAGTTCTCCACAGGCGGGAATAAGCTAATAGACAGCCTC
>DASQRI010000532.1:0-3387 GCA_035642975.1 Mycobacterium sp. | reverse complement strand
GTGCTGCTCCGCACCCTGTTGCAGCACCGCCGGCTCGGCGCAGTCGACAGTGGACCCGGCGGTCGTCCCAGTCGCACTCACCCATTGCCAGTGCCGACGAACGGCGCCCCGGTGGTGCTTTCCGAGCACCACCGAGTGAATAAACCGGCGCGGGAGAACGTTCCTACGTGATCGGACGGGGCGTGGTCGCGCACCGGGGAGGCAAAGCTCGAAAGCCATTGACGATCAAGACTGTTGCAGGGTCCGTATTTCTCCACCAGGCATCCTAGCCAGCAAATAAGATTTACGCTTAAAGACTGGAGAACAAATGCGAGGCAAATTGCGACGCAGTTGCCGCGGGGAAAAGTGTCATCGAACGCCCCGTTGCAGATGCTCGTTCGGCGATATCGCCGTCACCTCGTGGTCGAGATCTCGGCTCGGCGTCCAGAATGAACGCCGGAAGGAATGCGATTGACGGACCAGACTTTCCTAGATCTCGTACGGCAACGAGCCGAAACTTACCGCGATAAAACCGCTTTCGACTACTGCCGCTATTCACCCGATGGCGAAGAACACAGCCAACTGACTTTCGGCGAACTCGACATCAGGGCGCGGGCAACCGCGTCCGTTTTGCAGCAAATGGGGGCCACCGGCGAACGCGCGCTGGTTCTATGCCCGTCGGGGCTGGACTTCATCGTCGCGTTCTTCGGATGCATCTACGCCGGCGCTGTGCCGGTGCCGGTGCACCCACCCGTCCGCGCCAGGGTGATCGGCCGCGTCGCGTCGATCGTGCACGACACCAAGGCGCGCTTCACCGTGACGACTGCCGAGACCCAGGCAAAGTTCCAGAACGCGATAGACGGCATGGCAGACGGGGCAGCCATGCAGTGGTGCGCCGTGGACGACATCGCCGTATCGGCCGATGAGTGGGCCTCGCCGGACATCAAGCCCGACGCAACCGCGATGCTGCAGTACACCTCGGGTTCGACGGGTTCGCCGAAGGGCGTTGTGGTGACGCACGGCAATCTGCTGCACAACGTGGAGGCCATTCGCACTGCGTGGGGCGACGGACACGACCGCGCCCGAGGTGTGTTCTGGCTGCCTCTGCATCACGACATGGGTCTGATCGGCGGAATTCTCGCGTCGATCTACGTCGGGGCCACGTCCTACTTCATCCCGCCCGAGTCATTCATCGAGCGACCGATGCGTTGGCTGGAAGCGTTGTCCCGGAACGCCGGCACGATCACCGCAGCGCCGAACTTTGCCTACCAATTAGCTATCGACCACAGCAGCCCCGAAGAGCGGGCGGCACTGGATCTGTCCAAACTTTCGACCGCCATGTGTGGGGCGGAGCCGATTCGCGCCGCAACCCTGCAGCGGTTCATGGACGCTTTCGCCCCTGCCGGCTTCCGGCCGGAGGCGTTCGATCCCGTGTACGGCATGGCCGAGTCCACTCTGCTGGTCTCCGGAAGGGCGGATCGAACCGCGCCGGTGGTGCGGCACTTGGACAGCGACGCGCTGCGCGACCACCGCATCGTCCCCGTCGCTCCGGAACATCCCGACGCGGCGTCATTCGTGGGTTGCGGCCACGCCCAGCACGGCCACGAAACCGTCATCGTGGATCCGGCGACCGGCCGCCCAAGCGCGGCCGACGAGGTCGGGGAGATCTGGCTCGCCGGCGGCAGTGTCGCCAATGGCTATTGGGGCAAGCCGTCCGAAACAGCGGAGACATTCAACGTATTTCTCGCGGGCAGCGGGCGCGGGCCGTATCTGCGCACCGGTGACCTCGGCTTCCACCTGGATGACGAGCTGTTCGTTTCGGGGCGCCTGAAGGATCTCATCGTCATCCGCGGCCGCAATCACTATCCCGAGGACATTGAGGCCACGGTCCAGGACAGCCACGAGGCGCTGCTACGCGGTCGCGGAGCCGCTTTTTCGATCACGCTCGATTCCGATCCCGGCGAGCAACTCGTCGTCGCGCAAGAAGTCGACCGCTACCGGGCCGGCGACATCGACACCGACGAGATCATCGCCGCGATCCGCACCGCAGTGACCGAGCACCACGAAATCCAGCCGCACGCAATCGTTCTCACGGAACCGTCGACAATTCCCACGACGTCGAGCGGGAAGATCCGGCGCAGCCGATGCCGGCAACGCTTCCTTGACGATGACCTAACTGCGATTGCGCGGTGGCAGGCACCGTCGTCGGGCGCATCCCGCCATGATTCCGCAAGCGCAGATCCGGGACCACGGCACGATGCGTCTGACGCGGGGGAGTTGGCGGCCTGGTTGGCCTCACAGCTTGCTGAAATGCTGGGTCTTTCCCCGTCCGAAATCGACACATCGCTCCCGTTCGCTCATTACGGCCTCGACTCGGTGCGCGCGGTCCGACTCGCCGCCGCGCTGGGCGAGCGGCTGGAACGCGAGCTTTCGCCAATTGTGGCCTACGAGCACCCCACCATCGACGCGCTCTGCGCCCACTTGACCGAAGACACCGCCGCGCAGTCAATGCCGCACGTCGGCGACGCCGACGCGCGGGCGGTCGGCGCCGACGAGCCGATCGCGATCATCGGCATCGGCTGCCGGTTCCCGGGAGCCGACGGGCCGGCGGCATTCTGGCAGCTGCTCTCCGAAGGCCGGGACGCCGTCGGCGACATTCCAACGGAGCGCTGGACCCCGGAACCCGGCAGGGGTGGATTCCTCGAGCAGGTCGACCAGTTCGATGCCAAGTTCTTCAACATCTCCCCCCGGGAGGCGGCGCGCATCGACCCCCAGCAACGCCTGTTGCTGGAGGTGGCCTGGGAGGCACTGGAAGATGCCGGTCAAGTAACAGAGCGGCTTGCCGGTAGTCCGACGGGCGTGTTCGTCGGCGTCTCTACCTACGACTACGGAAGCCTCCAGTTCAGCCGACCCGATCTGATCGACGCTTACAGCGGCACCGGCGGCGCACTGAGCATCGCCGCCAACCGCCTTTCCTACGCACTGGATCTGCGCGGGCCGAGCATGGCGATCGACACTGCTTGCTCGTCCTCGCTCGTCGCTGTCCACCTGGCCTGCCGCAGCCTGCGGGACGGCGAGTCGACGCTAGCCCTCGCGGGCGGCGTCAACGTCATTTTGTCGCCGGCTTTAGGCGTCAACTTCAGCAAGGCCTCGCTGATGGCAGCTGATGGACGCTGCAAGACGTTCGACGCCGCGGCCGATGGATACGTCCGGGGCGAAGGCGCCGGCATCGTCGTCTTGAAGCCGTTGAGTCAGGCGCTCACCGAGGGTGACCAGATATATGCGGTGCTCCGAGGCAGCGCCACCAATCACGACGGCCGGACCAACGGTCTGACGGCACCCAGCCGGCAAGCGCAGGAAGCCGTGCTGACCGCTGCGTATCGTCACGCGGGCCTTTCTCCCGGCAGC
>DASQRI010000531.1:0-5093 GCA_035642975.1 Mycobacterium sp. | reverse complement strand
CATCATGCCTGCGCATTGCACGTCGACGGGCAAGGTCATGCTGGCCCAGTTACCGCTGGCGGAATTGCATCAGCTGTTGCCGGAGGAGAACTTAGAGCGCATCACCGACCGGTCAATCGGCAGCCGCACGAAACTGGAAGCCGAGCTTTCCCGGATACGTGAACAGGGATACGCGTTCAACCGCGAAGAAAGTGAGGAAGGCGTCGCGTCGGTGGCGGTGGCGATCCCGACCCGGGCGCCGGGCCTGCGGTTGGCGTTGAACGCCGCCGCCCCGCAGCACCGGCTCATTCGCTCGCGGTACCCCTCAGTCGCGGCTGCACTTACCGAGGCGGCCAACGAGATTGGCGATCAGCTCGGCTGAAAAGCCGACCGCGCGACCTCGTGCCGCCAGGCGGCTTCGGTGGTGAAGGCGGTCCCTAAATTCGGGAGCTCATCCCAGTCCGCGTCATCGATATCGCGCAGGGTGCCGCCCGCGGCGCGCACCTGTAGTGACATTCGGGCCAGCGCGTCCAGGCTGATCGCCTGCAGCACTGCCTGCTCGACAGTGGCCGCGGCGCTGGTGATGCCGTGACCGCGGCAGATCACTACCGGTTGGCCGCGCATTGCCGCGACCATCTCCTTGCCCAGCTTGGCGTTTCGGATCAGCACCGCACGTTCATAGACGGGCACACCGCGGCGGGCAAGCCAGGCTCCGGGAATGTCGTAGGCCCCGTAGATCGGCCGGATCGCGATGCCGGCGAGATCGGCCGCGACTACGGCGGGCGGATGCAAATGCGCCACCGCCCGGTGCTGCGAGTCAGCCAGCATGGTTTCGACGTGGATGGGAAGTTCGTTGGGGACCCGATACCCGTCCAATTCTCCGGGAGCGCCCGCGCTGCCGTCGAATCCGATGAGCCGGACATCCGAGGGACGAGTGAACGCCACCCCGGTGTCGGTGTCGCTGCGGCATCGGACTAGTAGCCGCTCGTCGTCCACCCGCAGGCTCAGATGGCCCAGGATGCCGTCGACCAGTCCGCGCGCGGCCGCGACCCGGCAGGCCTGTGCCACCAACGCGCGTTGCTGGTCCAGTCGGTCGGTCATTCTTGTGCCGATTTCGCTGTGCCGATGCCGAATCCGCCGTCGGGGTGGAGGGTCTCGCCGGTGATGCCGCGGGCGCGGTCGGAGGCCAGGAACACGAAGCTCCAGGCGTGATCCTCACCGGTGAGGGCGATATTCAGCGGCGTGCGCGCGGCCAGATCGCGGGCGCGGTTAGGGGCGTCGTCAAGGCGGACATCGTCGAGTCCAAGGCTGGCAAGACCGCGCAGATCGGTGTTCAGCGTGCCGCCCGGTGCCACGCCGTTGACGCGGATCTGCGGGGCGAGTTCGTGAGCCAGCGTGCTGACCAACCCGCGCACCGCGAACTTCGATGACACATAGAGCGCCCCGCCGCGCGCGGGATAAAACGACGACGCGGACTCGGTCAGCACGATCGACGATCCGGTTTCGGCTTGCAGCGCAGGCATCGCCGCTTTGACCGACTGCAGATGGCTGAGCACGTTGGTCCGAAACATTTCGTCGAACGCTGCGGGTAGGTCGTCGGCATCAATGTCGCTGATTCCCTTGTAGAAATCGAAGATCCCGACACAGTTGACCAGGGTGTCGAGTCCGTCGAACGCCTCGACCGCGGTGGCGACCGCCAGATCGTTGGCTGCGCGGGTGGTCGCGTCGCCTTCGACTACCGGCACCTTTTTGAACTTGTGCCGCAACGTGTCGCATTTATCGGGATCCCGTTCGAGTACAGCGACTTTCGCGCCCTCGTCACGGAAGGCGTCGATGACGGCCCTGCCGATCCCGGATCCGCCACCGACGACCAGGGCACGCTTGCCGTCCAGCCACTGGGTCACGGTTGGACACCGTTGTCGGGCAGCAGCGGGCCACCGGAGTTACCGACCATCGCGGCCAGCGTGCGGGCGTTCTGCCGCGTCAGCGCCTCGACCTCCAAGGCGTCCAGGCTGATCCATTGACCGGATTTGGGTGCGCTGATCAGCAGCCGCGAGCCGTTTCGGGTATCGACGCGGCGTACCGTGACTTCGGTGAATTCATTTGCCACCGTGAGCGGTTCGCCCACCGCGCCGTTGAGCAACTCCGTCAGTGCATCGTTCACAAGAACACCGCCAGGTTCTGCATCCTCAAGACCGACTCGTCGACCAGGATGATGCGGCGGGCCAATTTCAGTTGGTCCTGGTGGTCGCCGCAGCGGCGCAACACGTCCTGGCGACCGCAGGACACCAGTGCGGCCTCGTTGACGTCGCCGCGGCTGCGGAACAGCAGTTCCGCGGATTCGACGACGAGATGTGCGTCATCCTGGCAGGCGAACGTGCGCACGTTGGTGATGTAGTGCCGCATCCGCGAAGGCGGGTCCTCGGTCCAGGCATGCTCGGTGGCGAACCGTGCAACCCGCCGGCTCAGCGAGTACTTATCCTCGTCGAAGTGCGCCATCCCCGGGGAGGTGTCGAACCCGGCGCCCCGTGCGGTGGTGACCCGCACCGGCATCAGGTAGTGAATGTCGTCGGTAAGGGTGTCCAGCCATACGTCGTACTGCTGGGCATCGAGCAGATAGGCCTCCTCGACCAAGAACTGATGCGCCTGCAGGTGCCGGTTGTCGCTGAACGGCAAGGGCTTTCCGACCGGCTTGCCGAGCTGTGTGGTCGTCATACGGTGGCCACCGTGCCGAGGGCGGTCGCGGCGTTCGATACCGGTGGCAATTCCAGATGGTCGGCCCATAGCCGGAGCAATTCGCGCTGATTGTTCTCGTTGTAGCCGACCTGGGCGTGTCCGGGCCCGTGAAAAGCGTTGGAAGGCAGCGGCTCGACCACTGGGTGGTCGTCGCAGAGCAGCCCCATCCTGCTGTTCAGCAGCAGCCGCCGAGCCATCGACCCGCCGGCTGTGTTGGTCAACGACACCCAGTTCTCCACATCGTCTTGTTCGAACATGCCCGTCGAACCGAAGCACATCAGATAAGCCTTGTAGGAGTTCTTCTTGTACACCGGTGGCGCTGCGGAATCCACTGCGAACCATGACAACACTTCGGTTTCGTTCTGGCTGATCGGCTGCCACAGCCGGATTGAGATGAACGGCAACACGTCATTATCGTCGCCGCTGTCGAGCACCTTGGGCCAGTTATGTACGAAACTGAGATTCGGGAAACACGATGCAGCCGAGATCATGAACCCGTCCTCGCCGACGAGTTGTTGTTGTTGTGGGGTCCAGACGCCTTTGATGCGGTCGATCATCTCGTCGGGGTAACCGACGTAGCGCATGCGTTCTTCGAAGTTGCCCGGCGGGAGCTTGTAGGTGGTTCCGCCACCACACTGCGCCCAATAAGTGGCTCCGTCCTTGCGCTTTTGCGCATTCGGCTCGCGGAATAGACCGATCTCGACGATCGACGCATGGGTGTGCGGGGTGTGGTACATGTCCCCGGCGAAGTTCTCGGCCCCGATCTTCCAGTTGGCCTTGATTCTCCAACGCTGCGGCCCCCGGACTTCCAGGCCGTGTCGGCTCTGTTTGGTGTAGAAGTCCAGATAGAACTTGAAGTCGCCGAGGAAGTCCTCGAGCGGTTCGGCGCCCGCGTCCATGTTGATGAATATCAGGCCGTTGTAGCTCGCGAGATTCGGTGCAGGAAGCAGGCTTTGGCCATTTCTGGGGAATCCGTCATCGCCGCCGTAGGCCTCCCGGTGGAACGGTAGGCCGGTCAGCCGACCGTCGTTGCGGTAGGTCCAGCCGTGGTAGGGGCACCGGAAGTTGGAGGCGTTGCCCATCTCTGCACGGCACACCTGCATTCCCCGGTGCAAGCACATGTTGAACATCGCCCGGATGTCGCCGTTGGCATCGCGGGTGATGATGAAGGAGTCGTCGAGGACTCGGCGCACGACGTAGTCCCCGTCTTGCGGGATCTCGGATTCGTGGGCGACGAACAGCCAGGCGCGGCTGAAGAGACGCTCCCTTTCCAGCTCGAACAGCTCTTTGTCGTTGTAGATGTGCGCGGGGATCATCCCGCGCCGGACGTTACCGAGGACCTCATCGAGGGCACTGCGCTGATCGGCCATCACGACCTCCAGGCTCGCCGATAGTCTTTCTGTAATACAGAGGACAGTTCTGCCATCTAGAGAATGCCGCAGGCCGACGGCACGGTCAACACCCCCTCGCCGCGAGCAGCGCGCTGCCCGCCGGAATCGTGGTACGGATGACTATTGCGTTGCTGTTGATGAAGGGCTCTGCGCCAAGGGCTAGCAAACCTGAACGATTCCTGTGAGTTCGCCGCGCGAATCATCTCACCGGCGTCGCGGATTGACGAGCACACGCACGAGGAAGACCGTCGCATCGGGTTGGCGCATGGGTTGTTGAACGGGCTGGCGACGGGCCTCTACATCATGTCGTAGTTGGATCGCCGCCCGGCCGGCACCGTCGGGGGATCGCGATCAGCGCGCTCGGTTACGGCATCACCGTCGGCGCCAGCTCATGGGCGGGGCATTGGTGTTCGACTCGGATATCGGCGTCGACTGTGCGGTCGACGCCGTGACGGCCACGACCGGCGAGCGGCAATTGGGCCCGGTTGACGGCTGCATGGGATCTTTCGAGTTCGTGTGAAAAAGTTCAAAGCATTTACCGCGTTTATATATCTTTCTAAGCCTGCTCTAAGGTAGCTTAATCGACACCTGTATCAGAACTGAAAAGGGAGCTGATGATGCAACAGGCGCTTCGTCCTTACGCCGTCGCCGGGATCGCGATTCTCAGCACCGGCAGTTTCTTGGCGTTCGCTCCGGCGGCACGATCGCTCCATGACGTCCCCGCGGTACAACTCACCACTGACGCGAGTCCGCTCGGTGATCTGAGCAGCCTCTTCAGTGATCTGACAGGAGCCACCTCCGGCACCGGAGGGATCGGCGACCTCTCGGGTGACCTCACCGGACTCCTCGGCGGCCTGAATCCCAGCAGCCTGCTCAGCGACCTCCCCGGTCTGGGGTCTCTCACTTCAACGGACCCCACCGGCATCCTCGGTGACCTCCTCGGCGGGCTGGGCGTGGGAAGCGTGGGTACCGACGTCACCGCCCCCG
>DASQRI010000530.1:0-7994 GCA_035642975.1 Mycobacterium sp. | reverse complement strand
ACTGGGATGAGCTCCCGAATTTAGGGACCGCCTTCACCACCGAAGCCGCCTGGCGGCACGAGGTCGCGCGGTTGGCTTTTCAGCCGAGCTGATCGCCAATCTCGTGGGCCGCCTCGGTAAGTGCAGCCGCGACTGAGGGGTACCGCGAGCGAATGAGCCGGTGCTGCGGGGCGGCGGCGTTCAGCGCCAACCGCAGGCCCGGCGCCCGGGTCGGGATCGCCACCGCCACCGACGCGACGCCTTCCTCGCTTTCTTCGCGGTTGAACGCGTACCCCTGTTCCCGTATCCGGGAAAGCTCGGCTTCCAGTTTCGTGCGGCTACCGATTGACCGGTCGGTGATGCGCTCTAAGTTCTCCTCCGGCAACAGCTGATGCAATTCCGCCAGCGGTAACTGGGCCAGCATGACCTTGCCCGTCGACGTGCAATGCGCAGGCATGATGCGTCCCAGCCGAGAAGCGACCCGCACCGCGCTCGGACCCTCGACTGCGGCGACGAAACGTACTGCGGCGCCGTCGAGCATCCCAACATGCACCGTCTCCCGCAGGCGTTCGCTCAGGCTGCGCATGATCGGGGTCACGGTTCCGGCAATGTCGATGCGGCCGAAGATGGCAAACGCCACACCGGTTAACGCCGGCCCGGGCAGATAGGCCTTCGATACCGGATCCTGGCGGACGAAACCACGGTAGGCCAGCATCGCCAGCAGCCGGTGTGCGGTCGACGACGCCACGCCCAGATACCGCGTTGCCTCGGTCAACCGGATCTCGGGCTGCTCCCCCAACAACAACAGCAGCTTCAACGCCTTGTCGACCGACTCGATCGGGTACTGCGGCGCAAGTGAATCGGTGGCCGACGCGCCGGCCGCACGCCGCGCCTTTTTCTGCATGACAGAAAAGGTACCTGCCTGACCGCCTCCAGCTTGCGAGTCGGCGCAGCATCGTGCGAGTGGGTCGGGCATCCTTAACCCATGACGGTGGATGCCCTGTTGCAGTCGATCCCCCCGCTCACGGTGTATGGCGTGGTCGGCGCGGTCGTCGGTGTCGAGAGCCTGGGGATCCCGCTGCCGGGCGAGATCATCCTGGTTAGCGCCGCGCTGTTGTCGTCACGCCATGAACTGGCGGTCAACCCGATCGGCGTCGGTGCCGCCGCGGTGATCGGCGCGGTGCTCGGCGACTCGACCGGCTACGCCATTGGCCGCCGCCTGGGCCTGCCGCTGTTCGACCGGCTGGGCCGGCGGTTCCCCAATCACTTCGGCCCCGGCCACGTCATGTTCGCCGAGCGGCTCTTTGACCGCTGGGGCGCGCGGGCGGTGTTCCTGGGCCGGTTCGTCGCGCTACTGCGGATATTCGCTGGGCCACTGGCCGGGGCGCTGAAGATGCGCTACGCACGGTTCTTGCTCGCAAACGTCTCGGGTGCGGTGTGCTGGGCCGGCGGCACCACGGCGCTGGTTTATTACGCGGGTATGGCCGCCGAACGCTGGCTGACCCGCTTCTCATGGATCGCGTTGGTTGTGGCCGTCGTATGCGGGGTGATCGCGGCAGTCTTGCTGCGCGAGCGGACATCCCGCGCGGTCGCCGAGCTTCAGGCCGAGCACGTCGCAGAATCCGACCCCACCGCGCCCTAAACACCGTCGATACCGCGAAACAGCGCGCGTCTTTTTGCAGCCGTCATCGGCGCTGTCTGCGCGTGCTCTAGCAAATTCTCCTTTCCGGTTTTCAATATCAGACAAAAAGGCGGCGAGAAATTCCAAAGACTTGCGTTTTGCGCGTTTGCCATGTACGGGCGCGCTCCCCGTTGCTCAGCAGACGGGACCCTGACGTCGGCGGAACAGCGCGTGACGACGATCCACCGAAAAGTGCTGACGTTAACTAACTTTAGCGGAGATCGAAGACTGACCGTCTCAAAGCCGACTACGAATGCTGCCCCAGCAGCCAACGGCCGAGACTCCTTGGTGAAGTTCGCTCCAGAGGCTCCCTGGCAGCCACGATTCGGCTGGGTCTTAACCTATTCTCAGGCGACTGCAGATAGACAGACCGGCCAGCTCTCTGTTATAAATTTGATATCTGCTAAACGAAGTCAGTCTTAAGCACGTAGGGCGGGCATCCATATCGAGGCGCGCGGCGCCTATGGATCAGGAGCACTATGAGCAGTTTTGCGATTGCAGAGCCGTCCTTCCATCACCTCATGCTGAGCAGTCGCTTGGTCTCTGAGTTGGCACAGGCACGAAGCACCCTCCGGACGACCACCGAGCGGATCGGCGTGGCCGTGATCGTCAGCGCCGGAGGCGAATTGGACGCCTCCAACGAAGCCATCTGGCGCCGCCTGCTCGGCGAGGCGGCCGCAGCAGCGGGTCCGCCCGGACCACTTGTGGTGGACACCAACGGGCTGGATTTCATCGGCTGCTGTGCCTACGCCGCGCTGGGCGAAGAGGCGGAGCGTTGCCGGCGTCGCGGCGTCGAGATGCGACTCGTCAGCAGCCAACCGGTTGTCTCACGGATCGTGGCCGCTTGCGGCCTCAGCGAGTTGCTTCCGGTCGACGACAGCGTGGATGCCGCGCTGTCGGCGTACGCACTCGCCGACTGACAAGGGCCGCCGTCTAGCGACAGATGCGCTGAGCCAGAGCCGCTTTGCCCGGCCCGGCCAGCTCATCGAACGCGTCCGGCCGTGCGGCCATCGCCATCAAAAGCGCCTCCGCCGGGCCAGTTACCTCGGGTCCCTCGCCGTGCGCCCAGTCCAGGTCGGCGGCGACCAGACGGACACCACGAGTCCGCCGGGCACCGCGGGTCGCCGGCGAGGTCAGCGCGTAATCCAGCACCCTGTGCAGGCGGTCCGGCGGGATCACCCGGCGCTGACCAAGGGGCCGCCGGATGTCCTGCTGATGGATCATGCCGTCGACCAAGGCGATCATGCCGCCGAAAGCCGACGTGAGGCCCCGCGGCGGGATGCAGGCGCGCATCAGCTGGGTGAGTTGCCTGGGCGACCGCGCCGCGTACTCGGCGACGCCGATCGCGTTGATGCGCGGCGGCACGAACCCGCCTTTGGCGAACCGGCGCACCAGTTGCCAACGGCTGAGCTCCTCATAGCTGACCACGTGAGCGACGACGTCGCGCACTCGCCAAAGCTCGCACAAGCTTGGTTGCTCCCACTGTTCCGGCGATAGGCCGTCGAGCAAGTCGACAAAGTCACGGCGTTCCTCACAAGCCAACTGCATCGTGGTCTTGTCCTGCACCGGAATCACACCCTCAGTGGAGCGACGTCGCTTGTGCGTCGGCGAGGTCGACGAATCCGGCCAGTGTGCCGGTCCAATCCGCGGGATTGTCGAAGATCGCCCGCATCTGATCGGTCTTATCACCGTAGCGCTGCAGGTTACGATGGCGCAGATCCACTCGCGTGCGGTCCAGCCCGTCCTCGCTGAATGTCACCTCGACCTCAGTTTCGAACTCCGGATCGAATTGCCAGTCGACACCGATCTGCCAGAGCAACAAGACTTTTCGCGGCGGATCCCAAGCGGCGACCCGGCCCCACTGACATTCCTTGCCGTCGACGCCGCGTTCGAACCAGCGTCCGCCATTACGGGGTTCCACCACCACCTCAGCCAGCTCGAGGCACCGATCGAATGTTCCTTAAGCCAGAACTCAGTCATCCGTGTGGTGAATAGCTCGAATGCCCGAGCTTGCGTCAGCGGCACACTCACCGTTCGGAAAACCTCGACGGCAGAACCGGATTCGGCATTCATCGCTCGACATCACCCTTCTTGGTCCGACGGGCCCGGGTGCCTCGCTTGCGAGCGTCGCCGCGGGCCTCCGCTTCGGCCAGAATCGCGAAGTTGTCCAATGTGGTCTCCCAGAATCGGTCGAAGTATTCGCGCACCACCCGCAACCCAGAATTGTCGACGCGATAGAGCCGCCGGGTCCCGGCGACCGACTCGACCACCAGACCGGCATTTTTGAGCACCCTCAGGTGCTGTGACACTGCCGGCCGCGACACCGGCAACTGATCCGCCAACACACCGACGGCAACCGGACCTGCCGAGAGCCTGTCTAGAATGGTGCGCCGGGTGCGATCCCCCAGCGCATCCAACACGGCGTCCACCGAAGCAGCCACAACGGTAAGTCTGTACGAACAGTAAGTAGCTGTCAACGGTTAGTTATGACTAACCATCGCTCCGGCTGACCCGCCGGGAACCATCCACGGCTGCGAGCGTGGCCGCCGACCTGCTGGATCTCCTCGCCGGAACCGACATTCAGGATGTCAAGCAGTGCTCGCACCCGGACTGCACGCGGCTGTATTTAGACGCGTCGCGAGCCAAGAATCGGCATTGGTGCGGGATGGGCACCTGTAGTAACAAAGCCAAGGTCCAGGCCTTCCGAGCCCGTCAGCGCGCCGCGTCCAATTGACGCTGGTTCCCCTCGAACCCGTGAATGTCTAACACGCACTTAGCCTTTCGGCCCGGTCGGAGGCGAACTGAACCATGTGTGTCAGAACCTCTGCCGCCACACCGGAGCAGCTGCTGAACGACGGATGCGACGTGCCGTAGCCGGTTAGCGGCTGCGGCCAGCGCCTTCCGTCATCCCAGCGCGCAAGCTGCGGAGGTCCTCGACGAAAAGCCGGTACGCCTTAACGCGGTCGTCGCGGTCGCGCAGAACTGCCGATGGATGCACGGTGGCCGCCACCAACGGAACCGGGTCGACCTGTATCGCCGTGGGGAGCGAAAGCGGCTCACCCCGATGCGCGGAGACTCGAAACGCCGCCCCAAACAGAGCTTGAGCCGCGGTCGCGCCGAGCAGCATGATCGCCTGCGGTCCCAGTGTCTCGATCTCGGCGATGAGCCATGGCCGGCACGCGACGACCTCGGTGCGGCTCGGCTTCTGGTGTATTCGGCGCTTGCCGCCTTTGCGGGTGAACTTGAAGTGCTTGACGGCGTTGGTTTGATACGTCTGCGCCGAGTCGATGCCCGCGTCGCCGAGTGCACGCGCAAGCAGTCGCCCCGCCGGGCCGACAAACGGCAACCCCTCGATGTCCTCGCGGTCTCCTGGTTGCTCGCCCACCAGCATGATCGGCGCGTCACGGTGACCGTGCCCGAAGACGGTTTGCGAGGCGTTCTCGTACAGCGCACAACCACGGCATCGACTTGCCGCGTCGGCCAGGGAATCCAGCCCACGATCCTCGGGCAGGAACTGCTCGGCTCCGGCTGCCTTGCTTGTGCTCACGGCCACGCGTACCAGGCCCAGGTCAGCCCGTTTACTATCCGAGATTCAGTCATGGCTCTCTCCCGGCATTTTTGGATCCCGGCGTAGCAGGCTGTGGTCGCGCGGGTTCGGTTCGGCTACCCGGCGCTCTCACCCACCAAACCGGTGAGGCATCGACCGAGCCGGGTGTAACGCCGCAGGCCGCCGCAGCGAAATACCTTCGAAATAATCTCCCCAGATCGAAACCAGCCGCGAATTGGAGGGATATTGGACATCGTCCTCGGTGTGTCGATGGCGCCCGCAACGGTCCGCATGGTGCTGGTCGAAGGGGCAAACGCCGACGGCGTCACCGTCGATGAGGACCACTTCGATGTGGCCGCAGGCAAGTACCCCACCAGGCTCAGCGGTCCCGACCAGCTGATCGCCGCCATCCTTGGCACTCGCGAAGGCGCTGCCGAGGCGGGCCACCAGCTGACGTCAACCGGATTGACCTGGACAGATCACCGCGACGCCGCCGCGCTCGCAACCGCCCTGGCCGCCCGCAAGATCGAGAACGTGATGCTGGTTTCGGCGTTCTTGGCCGCCGCCGCATTAGCCCAAACTGTCGGCAATGCAATGGATTACGAGTACATCGCGATGCTCTTTGTCGAGCCGAGCACCGCGACGCTAGCTTTCATTGACTCCGCCGACGGGTCGATCACCGATGTGTACCGCCGTCCGCTGCGCCATGCCAACCCCGTCGCCGAGCTCGCCGCGATGATCATTGGACTCGACGCGCCCGAGACATACGCGGAGGGTCTGTTCATCGTCGGCTGCGACGTGGACATCGTCCCGATCAAACCGGCGCTGGAGGCGACGACATGCCTTCCGGTCAGCGCTCCCGAAGAACCGGAAACGGCGCTGGCCCGCGGGGCCGCCCTGGCGTCGGCCAACGCACCGCTGTTCGCCTCCTCCACCGTGGCTCTGGCGTACGCGCAAGATCCCGGAACCGGTGAAGTCGACCCCTACGCTGTCTCGCCCGGCTATCTCGAAGTGCCCGTCCGACGGGTCGGTGCTCAGCTCGGCGATGCGGACCTTGCCTACAGCGCTGCGCCCGACGAGGAAGCTGATGCCGCAACCGGCGTGGCGCGCGTCGCCGACATCGCCGACGTTACCGGCGAGCATGATTTCGGCACCAGTCAGCCGCGCAGGGCCCTGCTGCTGGCCAGTACCGCGTTGGCGGTCATATTTGTCAGCGCCGCATTGGCGCTGGAGATTGCGCTGGCGCTGGGCATCCGGCCGGCGGTCGCGTTGCGGCCTGTCCCCGGTGAATCTCTCATCGCGCCCGTCGCGCAGGCGCCCTCGCCACCGGCCGCGCAGCTGTTTCCGGCGCCGCATCCGCAAGCCATTCACCCGCCCGCGCTAGCCGCAGCTCCGCTGGCGCCGCACATGCCGGCTCCCGCGCTGATCGCACCTCCGGTGCCGGTTCCTGCCGCACCCGTGCCGGTTCCCTTGCCGATGCACGCGCCGCCCGCGCCGCCGGTCCACGTCCCGAGTTGGCAGCCTCGGATGAACTTGGCGGTTCCGCGGTTATCGATGCCGCCGTTACGGCAGTCGATTCCGCAGCCGCCAATGAACTTCCCGGCCCCGCAGGGACCGCCCTACATGCACGGTTCCGAAGGACCGCGATTCGGCATGGGTCCGGGCCCGCAGGGATCGCGGTTCCCCTTCATGCCCGGTTCCGAGGGACCGCGATTCGGCATGGGTCCAGGTCCCCAGGGATCGCGGTTCCCCTTCATGCCCGGTTCCGAAGGACCGCGATTCGGCATGGGTCCAGGTCCCCAGGGACCCCGATTCCCCTTCATGCCCGGACCCATGGGGCCCGGTTCAATGGGGCCCCGGATGCCCGGCATACCCGGACTGCCGCACTTCAACTTCCCGGGTCCGTCATTCCGGTTCTAACAGAGTCGGATTCGACGCTTTAGCGGGGAAGGCCGAAAAGCTGGACCACCCCGTGGTCGCGGCCGGCGGTATAACCACCGTCGACGGCAATGGCCTGACCGCTGATGAAGGAGGCGTCCGGAGACACCAGAAAAGCCGCGGTGGCCGCGATCTCTTCCGGTCGGCCCAGCCGTTGCAGCGCGTGTTCCTCGGTGATCGACGCCTTCGGCCCTTCCATCCCGGGCAGGTTGAAGACGCTGTTGAGCATCGGCGTCTCGATGAAGCCCGGGCAGATGGCGTTTGCCCGAATTCCACTCGGCCCGTAGTCGAGCGCGATGTTCTTGGTGAGCAGCACCACGCCGCCCTTGGCCGCGTTGTAGGCGCTACCGCCGGCCGTGCCCTCCAGGCCCTCAACGCTGGCCAACGTCACGATCGAACCCCGTTCGCCGTCGACCCGAGGCTGGTCGATCATTCTGGCCAGCGCCGCCTTGGCAACCAGGAAAGTGCCGGTGAGGTTGATCGCGATCACCCGTTCCCATTCGGCGCGGTCCAGCAGATGGATCGGGCCACCGCCGGCAACACCCGCGGCGTGGACCACACCGTCCAGGCGATCCGGCACGGCGGCCAGCACGCCGGCGATCGCGGTTTCGTCGGTCACGTCGGCCGCCACGAATCGAAAGTCGGGACCGAGGTCCGGCGGGGCAGCCAGGTCGGCGCCCACGACGCTGCCGCCTTCGGCCAGCAGGCGTTCGGCGGTGGCCAGACCGATGCCCGACGCGGCACCTGTTACGACGAACGTGCGGGAACGGGCGCGGTCAGCGCTCACCATAACTGGTCCTCTCGAATTCGGCTGCTGTGCAATCAGAGTCCGAATTGGTCGTCAATGAT